>DAIMDJ010000110.1:0-8034 GCA_036725905.1 Terriglobales bacterium | reverse complement strand
ACATATCGTACACGGTGAGGGCGGCAACGCTGGCTGCGACCAGCGCCTCCATTTCGACTCCAGTCGCCGCCGTGGTCGTCACTTTTGAGGTAATAGCGACGCCATTCTCGCACAGCCGCAAAGCCACATCAACGTGCGAAAGCGGCAAAGGATGGCACATGGGGATCAATTCCGACGTCCGCTTGGCAGCCATAATGCCAGCCAACCGCGCCACTTCGAGGGGATCGCCCTTTGGATTATTTGGCAGCGCCTTGAGCACTACTGGTTTCAACGCCACGAAGGCGCTGGCTTCCGCTTCGCGTTTGGTGGGATTTTTGTTGGAAACATCCACCATCCGCGCGCGTCCAGAGCGGTCGTAGTGGGAGAGCTTGGGAGACACGGGTGCGATCTTATAGAGGTTATGATAGCAGGTGTGAGAATGGATCAGGTCGCGAGTCCTTCCAGCTAGCAAAGAGTGCGGTCATCAGCCGGGAAAACTAGAAGAGGGAAAATCGTTTGCAGAATCAGAGAAAAGTGGTACTGTTCCCTCCGCGCGGGACCTGTTGCTCCGAGCAGGCCGGTCGGAGGAACGCCAATGACATTCAGCCTGGAACCGGTTGTTCTCCGGCTCAAACGTGCTGACACCCCTTTCTTTCGAGTGGCACGAAAAGTGTACGATTTCTCTTCAAGCGCAAGTCTTCCAGTCCCCCAATTTTTCAAACCTGTGGGCCGCCTGCTTTATGAAGGGCGCTCTTGCGTCCCCGTGGTTTGGAAACGATTGGAATGCTTGATCTATATCCAACCTATATTTTCCTGCCGATGTGAATCGGTGGGGAGACGTCTACAATTGGTCGCCATGCCGAACGTCAGTGGGCATACGCTGCTTTATATTGGTGACGATGTCCGGTTTGGTGGCAACGTCACCATCTCCTCAGGTAGGTTCTGGGATCGTCCGACACTGCGCATTGGAAACAGAGCCTTCATCGGACACAATGTGATCATCACCTGCAACCGGCAGGTGGTTATCGAAGATGATGTCCTAATAGCGGGTAACTGCAAGATCTCTGATTATGACGGCCACCCAACCCTGATGGAGAAAAGGGTCGCAGGCTGTGCTCCAGATCTTGAGGATATGCAACCGGTCCGGATCTGCAGAGGAGCCTGGATCGGATTCGGCGCGTTGATTTTGAAGGGAGTTACGATTGGAGAAGGTGGTATTGTTGGGGCCAACAGCGTGGTGACTCGCGATGTTCCCCCACGCTGCGTCGTTGCAGGGTCTCCAGCCAGGGTGGTCAAGCAAACCGAGGTGCCAGACTCGACAGGCGCAACGAGAACTATTTCCGTCGCGGCCGCGTAAGACAAAGTTGTAAGACCCTACGCCGCCACACACGGTCGTAGTGGGAGACCTTGGGAGGCACGAGAGTGTTGGTCTAAACGAGATATGTTAGCAGGTGGGGTCCCAAAACTTCTGGCCCGCGCTATCGCGAGGCCAGAATTGCGCCGCCGGCCACGGTCGAGGAGTCGGCACTGAGCGAGGATACGGACCGCGCGAAATATCCTTTGCGCGCGCGAATTTCGAACTTCTCTCCCAATTTGTGCGCTTCAATCTTGATTCTGCGATAGTGGCCATCCGGAGTGAAATCTGCAGGCTTGTAGGAAACTGAGTAGCGGCTGCGCAATTCCTCGCCAATTTTGGCAAAGGCCTTGGCCACTTCGCTAGGACTTTGAGGCCTAAGCATACGGCCGCCGGACTGCTCCGCCAGTTTACGGAGATTGTTGTCACCCGCATGGACGTTGTCCCAAGTCGGATCATCTGGTCTCGCGGAGCCGTAGTTGGTGCTGATGGTGTAGATGATGACATCAGCTTCCTGGGCAGCGTCGATTGCGCGCTCTAAGGTGACCTCACCGGCATTGCTTTGGCCGTCGGAAAGAACTACCAATACCCGCGCCACACTGTCATGTTCTTCCCGATGCACCATTTTTTGGCAAGCGGTGCGGACCGCATCGTAGAGTGCAGTTCCTCCTCCGACCTTCAACCGCTGCACACCCTGAGATAGCAGGTTCGGATCGCCGACGAAATCCTGCGTTACCGTCGGATAATTTTCGAAGCCTATGACGAAGCCCAGGTCACTCTGCCGATTCAAGACCTGATGAAAAAATGCGCTGGCCGCGGCCTGCTCAAAGCGGAAGCGTGACGTGACGGAACTGCTGGTATCGATCGCCACCCCGACCCTCAGCGCCAGCTCATGCTCAGTTCGAAAGCCCAACACGGCGGCGGGCGGCTTGTTGTCGTCTCGAACCAATATGTCGTCCCGGGAAAGGTCGCTTAACGACGCGCCGCCCTTGTGCGCGGCGATGAAGAGCACGTTGACTTCGTTGACATGGGTCGTCATCAACCATAGACCCGTCGGCAAGGGAGGCTCGGGAGGGTCGCTCGCAACGCATTGAGGACAGTCCTGCGCCTTTGCTACCGGGCAAATCATGCCCAAAGCGGCAAACAATACGAACACGAGGCAAAGACTTTCGCCAATCAGCGTTCGCCCCACAGCGCAAACGGAACGGTGCGTTTCCATGATCCACCTCGCCGAATGCCCTCTGACTCCGAGCACATATCGGCAATGAGCACTCATGGTGCCTTTACTCAAAACTTGTTGAATAGTCAGGAACGGATTTGTAAGCCGAAGAAAACTTTGGCTAACGAACTCTTGTTGGAATACCCGCACAGTGTCCGTAAAGAGCAGACGTCTCCCGGCAGCGTATCAAATCAGATATAAGGTATCCGTCCAGATACATGGCTGGCGCGGCTACAAAGTGGGAAGGGTGCAGCCTGGAAACGAGTCTGGAGTTCGAAAACTGATTCGTGTGATCCCGGGGAGGCATGTGGCGCGCATTGCTGATCTTGGGTAAGGAATGGCGATTAATGGCGGAAGCGCAGCAGGAGACGGAACCAGATCCCTACTTGCTGCCGCTCTAGGGCGAGCGATTCATTACCACTTGAACATGCGATGTGGACCGGTGTTTGTCCTGCAGAATCGGTCATGAACGGTCGGCCATCGCCTACTGGCTCGCCACACAACTCGCAGCGTTCGGTTGAAATTGGTTGTTGGTCAGTGTTGGTGAAGTTGGTGGTTGGAGTTGGCCAATGGTGCGTGGGACCGAGGAGGGTGCGCCATTCGAAGCCGTCGATCTGTGGGGCCAAGCGTGGCGAAGCCATTGGCGAATCTCCAGTGCCACTCTGCGCAAAACCCTTCGGCGGCGCCGTCGGGCTTGTTCCGTCTTAGAGCACGTTGCATGCCCACGCAGGGCTTCCCCGCCTCGTTTTTTCGAGTTTTGCCTGTAATCCCTTGGAAATGAGGGGAAATTACGTCACGGTCGGCCTTTTCAGCGGTGGCGCCTGCTGTCACGCCTGCAACAGATCTAGCTATCTGATCGGATACAACGGCTGACGTGCAGCATACTTGTTGAATTTTTCTCTCAAATCAATAAGATCAGGCAGGACTTTATAGCATTACCGCCGAAATTCTTTTCGTCATTTCCCGGCAGCTAGTTCAGCAGGCTTGGAGGTTTCTTGAAAACCGATACATCCACCTCCGATCGGATTGTGTTTGATGCGGAGATGGCACTAGGAAATCTCATTCAGCTGTCACGAGAGGAGGCGCTTTCCGTGGGGCCAGACAAACTGGCGTCGGTACTTGAGTCGCCGGGGCGCATGGCGCGCGATGTGCATGGCTTATTGAAACTCGTCAGCGCCGTCAATGCGATCCAGGGACTGATTTGGCTGGAGCGCCCGCTATTCGAGCTGATTCTAGATGTTATCCCCGCCGACCGCGGCGCGCTGGTGCTAACCGAAGGCACGGAATCACTCCCACGCCTGCTGGCCTGGAACAAAGATCAGGGATCACAGTCACTGCGCATATGCAAGCAAATGACTGATCGGGTGCTCTGCGAGGGATTGGCGCTGTCCAGCAATGCGGTTGCGAGCCAAAATGACGCGGCTCCTCGCTCGGTAATGGCAGCCCCTTTGATCGTCTTCGACCGCGCGCTCGGGTTTGTCTACCTGGAGACCACGAAGTCAGACATTCGCTTCGACGCGGGTCACCTGCACATGCTGGTGATCATAGCGGCGATCGCCGCCACCGTGCTGGAAAATGCGCGTCACCTGCAAAGGCTCGAAAAGGAAAACCAGTGGCTGCGGGACGAAGTGAATCTGCAGCATGCGATGGTAGGTGAAAGTCCGCGCATGCATGAGATCTACCAATTTGTTGCCAAAGTTGCAGCCAGTGACTCCACGATTCTCTTGCTGGGCGAGAGTGGAACCGGTAAGGAGTTAGTTGCGCGCGCCATTCACCAGAGCAGTCCGCGCAACCGCCAGCCCTTCGTAGCGATCAATTGCGCAGCCATTACAGAGACTCTGCTGGAGAGCGAACTCTTCGGCTATGAGAAGGGCGCATTTACGGGCGCCACTCAACAGACTCGAGGCAAGCTGGAGGTGGCGGAGGGAGGCAGCGTGTTTCTGGACGAGATCGGTGAATTGGCTTCCCCTCTTCAGGCCAAGCTGCTGCGTGTTTTGCAGGAGCATGAGGTTACGCGAGTCGGCGGAACACGCGCCATCAAACTCAATCTTCGTTTGATTGCCGCCACCAATCGCAACCTGGAGGATGCTGTGCGCCAAGGTGTTTTCCGGCGAGACTTATACTACCGGCTCAATGTCGTTTCCAAGTCCATGCCTCCTCTGCGGGAGCGACGGCAGGACACTCCTCTACTGGCAAATCATTTCATCCGGAAATATGCGGCTAAAGCCGGCAGGCGTGTTTTAGGTATTTCGCAGCAAGCCGAGGCCTGCTTGTTGAACTATGACTGGCCCGGAAACGTGCGGGAACTCGAGAATGCGATCGAGCACGCCATTGTGCTGGGCTCGACCGACACGGTGTTGGCCGAGGATCTGCCCGAATCGGTGCTCGAGGCTATGCCTTCAGCAGGCGCTCCACCGAGCCAGTTCCATGCCGCGGTCAGAGATACAAAGAAGCAGCTCATCTGTGCTGCCGTTGCCCATGCTCAAGGCAATTACACGCGAGCTGCAAAATACCTCGGCTTACAACGAAGTTACCTGCACCGCCTGATCCGCAATCTCGGCTTGCACGATGCTGTAAAACGATCGATATGACTCGATACCCCGACAAGTGACGAATCGAAAGGGAAAATGGTACAAACACATGGAAACAGAAACGCCTAACGGTCTCTTACTCTCAACTCCGCGCTGGCGTTGCCCCCCTCACCAACACGGTCCCGCGTTCGCCGTAAGCATAACGCCGAATAGCTGCTCGACGGCCATTGGTCCGGCTCGGTCACCAGTCCGCGATTCCGAACAGATGGTTGAAGTCATCACCGCATCAGCACCGGGACCCATTCCCCTGCCGCGATTCGCTCGCGGTCTGGCGGAATCATGACGTAGCAATTAGCGCGGGCGGTCGCGGCGATGTCCCCGGAGCCTTGCCAGCGGGCGAGTTCTACTTCCGCCTGTTCGAACTCCCCTGAGAGAATCGCAGGAAGGAATCGCTTCAGTCCGGTTTTCGTTTTGATCTCTGACTTCAGTTTTGCATGCAGAAAGATCAGCTTGTGCGGGATCAGGCCGCTCAGCGCGTCCAGCGCGGGACGGACGAATAGGTCAAAGGTGACCATCGTCGAAACAGGATTGCCGGGGAGGCCGAAGAAGTATTTGTAGTTGTCAGATTGCGAATGCTTTTCGCGGGCGGGGGCGCCCGCGCCACGTGGAACCCGGCCGAACACGATGGGGCGGCCGGGCTGGATTTGCGCGCCGGTGAAGAAGAATTCGGCTTGGAAATCTGCGAGCACCTGCTCGACAAGGTCGTACTTGCCCATGGAAACTCCACCGGCGAGCAGGAGCAAATCGGATTCGAATCCGTCGGAGATTAACTCGCGTAAGCGAGTAGGCTCGTCTGGTGCGATGGGCAGCAGCACGGGTTCTCCACCGGCCGCTTTGATCTGCGCGGCCAGGGAGTAGCTGTTGGAATTGCGAATCTGATTGGGACCGGGCGGAACATCGATATCTACAATCTCGTCGCCCGTCGAGAGCACCGCGATTTGCGGCTTGCTGTAGACGAGGATGTGAGTTCGTCCCACCGATGCTGCCACTGCGATGGCCGCATGATCCAGGCGCGTCCCCGGGGAGAGCAGGCGTTCGCCGCGCTTGGCTTCAGAACCGGAGGGAACGATGTTGTCGCCCGCTGAAACTCCCTTTGTAATTTCCACTTGGTTGCCGTTCCGCGATGTGTACTCGACCATGACCACAGCATCAGCGCCGGATGGAGCTGGCGCGCCGGTCATAATGGCGGCGGCCTGGCCTCTCCCCAGTTTGATAGCCAATTCCGGTGCCACTCCGGCTTTGATCTCAGCAACGACCTCCAGTGTGGCGGGAAGCTTAGCAAGATCGGCAGCTCGTAGCGCGTAGCCATCGCGTGCAGCCCGTGGAAATGGCGGAAAATTGCGGTCGGCTACTATTGGCTCGGCCAGAACCTGCCCGGTGGCCTCAAGCAAATCTGCCAGCTCTTTTCCACAAGGACGAAGACGTGCAGCATGCGCTTCGACTACATGGCGCGCTTCTTCAAAGCTGAGAATCAGTGACGGTTCCGGCTGGGCAGCCATGCACAGGATGATACGACAGGATTGGCCAGCCGACCTGTGAATCGGCGGCTACCGAAATCCTCGCCGGTCGAGCATGGCTAATCAATCTGCAATTGAAAAGAGATTAGAATTTTTCTCGCGGACCCGGAGGAAATTCAAATCGCTTTCCTTCAGCGCCCGAAAACGGACCTCAAAATATACTTGCGCGGCAGGTCTAAACAGGCTGCGGAAAACTGCTCAAGAGCAGATCCCTCGCGGCAAAAAAACGCCGCTCGATTGCATAACGACGTTGGCTCGTCGCAACGAGTAGATTGGTTGTGACCAACAGACCAAGGCTCGAGAAGGAGCCAACATCATGCTGATTATAGGCTGTGGTTTTCATCCGGGGGTTTCAGCAGGTCGCAAGCTTTGACAATCAAAGCGGGGAGTACCAGGAAAAACGCTTAGGGCACCGGGAAGAAGCGGAACGGTTCTACGGTTTGCTGTCGGGGCCGGTGCGGGATGGAAGCGTGCGGACACTATCCATGGTTCGAGCACCTGCTGGAGAAAGCCAACTCCGCGCGCTGGATAGGCGAGCAGGGTTTGAGCTGCGAATGGCAGAAAGGATACGCTGTCATTAGCGTCAGTCCCTCGCTAGTGGAGACTTGTAAAAGCCTACATTCGCAACCAGGAGCAGCATCATCGCAAGCGGACGTTTGAAGAGGAATTCACGACCTTGCTTCGGAAGTCCGGCGTGGCCCATGACGCTGATCGTCTCTTCGCAACCTGAGTTCCGTCTCTTGCGGGACTCGATCGAGGCTTACAGTGACCCAGCACCTACGGGCTGGGCGAGTTAAATACCGTCGCTTCGCGACCTGAATGGCGCCGTCGAGCTTCGCTCGACTGGAACAGCCGAGGCGGCTGTCCCTACGTGACTACCGAATCATTCCGCGCGATACACGAGCTGCCCGCCCACCACCGTCGCAACCACCTTTCCCGTAAGATGCCAGTCATCGAACGGCGTGTTGCGCGATTTGGATCGCGACGTCTCCGCTTCAAATGTCCAGCGCTTTTTCGGATCGAAGATGGTCACATCGGCGTGGCTGCCGCGGACGAGCGTGCCGCGTCCGCGCAGGTTAACCACGCGGGCCGGTCCGGCGCTAAATAACTCGACAATGCGCGTGAGCGGAATTCTATGTTCCCGATGCAAACGAGTGATTGCTAGTCCGAGCGCGGTTTCAAGGCCGATGATGCCAAATGCCGCCCGTTCGAATTCGACCACCTTCTCGTGGCTAGCGTGCGGTGCGTGATCGGTGGCGATGGCATCCACGGTGCCATCAGCCAACGCAACCAGAAGCGCCTCGCGATCTGATGCCGAGCGCAGTGGCGGGTTCATCTTGAAATTGGAATCGTAGTCGCGAATGTCGGAGTCAA
>DAIMDJ010000109.1:2031-8040 GCA_036725905.1 Terriglobales bacterium | reverse complement strand
CTAGAATTCCCGTTGGCCAAAGCCCACGTTTTTTGAATCTCCACCTGAAGGGCTTTGGCGACCGCGTCGGACCTGCGCTCACCCCGGGCAACCCGGCTCACGTAGGAGGGATCACATCCGATCTTGACGGCAATACGGTTGTACATTCCGCGATAAAGCGAAGGCAGGCTATACAGATGGGTGTTACCGTTTTGATTGGTGTTACCGTTTTTATTAGTGTTACCATTTCTCCGGGAGATTGAATTCATAGAAGCCCCCACTCTCGAAAGAGTGACTATAATGTTATATCGGAAGTGTTAGTAAAGCAATGCCCAGAAAAGCGAGGGCAAACACGACGCTCGAATGGGCCCAGCGCATCGCTTCGTTGCGCCAGCGGCTGGGGATGAGCCAAGCCGAGTTGGCGCACCGGCTGGAATGTTCCGCTATGACTGTGTCGCGCTGGGAACGCGGGTTACTTGCGCCCTCATCCGATTACTATATTCAATTAGGAAATCTTGCAGGGAAATCGGAGTGCTGGTTCTTCTGGGAACGAGCCGGCCTGCGGCTTCCTGATGTTGTGCGGGCTCTGCCGTCAAAGATGCGGTCCCGGCTTCCTGTCTCTGCTGTCCCGGCGCTCGAGGATGCGCGTGCGGGCACTGGCGAGAAGCAGAGAGATTCGGGTCGACCCGGTCTAGTGGCTATCCCCTTGTTAAATGTTGTCGCGGGGTCTCATGGGAATCAGGGAGATAAGAAGGTAAGCCTGGACTACATTCCAGCGAGCCGGGTTATGGGAGCTCCCGTTGAATGGTGCCCCAATCCCCGTTACACCAGTCTGCTGCGTGTTAAGGGGAATTCCATGCAGCCGATGATGCATGATGGAGACATCCTGGCCGTCGATTCCTCTCAGACCGATCGTTCGCAGCTAAACGGCAAGGTTGTTGTCGTGGCAAATGAGCAAAAGGGATTGTGCATCTCTCGTTTGCGGCGCTATGAGAACGTTGACGTTCTCGAACCCGAAAACCGGGATTACAAGCCCATCGTTTTCACTAAGAGTGAAGGGTGGCGGATTGTTGCAAAGGTCTTATGGTGGATTAGTGAGGCCCCATAGTTAAACCCCAGCCGTGTTCGACACCGAACATACCGTCCGCTTTCGGTAGTTGTAACATCTCCTCCATACCTCCTAAAGGTCGCGTATTATGGCAGAGCAAGCCCAAACGACTTGCGTGCCGTGTGCAGCCTCGCCCAGGCAGAGATGGATTCCGCAAGGCTCCAGCAGCTCTGTGCAACAGATTAATCATCTGCTAGAGACTGAACAGAGCGCTAAGAAGCAGCAGCGATAGCCGGTCCGGGCGACTCCGAGAACGGACGCTTAACGCTTTTCTCTCAGGGGCATTCCGATGAAGAAATCTCTTCGCAAGAAGGCTCCGACTCGCGGTCGAAGTGTGTCACGAAGCAGTCCTTCGGCGGAGAGTAGCAGCTCGAAGCTTTTTCCCATCGTTGGCATCGGCGCGTCGGCCGGAGGCTTGGAAGCATTCTCCGATCTCCTCCATCACCTGCCTGAAAAAACCGGTATGGCCTTTGTGCTGGTGCAGCATCTGGATCCAACGCATGGTAGCGTCTTGCCGGAAATTCTGGCGCGGAAAACGACGATCCCGGTCGAGGAGGTTAGCGATGGGGTCCATGTGTTGCCTGACCACATTTATGTTATTCCAGCCAACACCAACATGCTGCTTGAGGACGGGGTCTTACGGCTGAGCGCGCGCATGGTGGTGCGAGGGCAACACATGCCCATTGATGCTTTTTTTCATTCGCTGGCGAACGAAAGGGGCGCTCTTGCGATTGGAGTCATTCTGTCCGGCACTGCGTCTGATGGCACAGAAGGATGCACCGCCATCAAAGTAGCGGGCGGAATTACATTCGCTCAAGATGAAGCTTCAGCCAAATACAGCAGCATGCCTCACAGCGCAGTGTATGCGGGCTGCATAGATTTCGTGCTCACCCCTAAGGATATTGCCAAAGAACTCACAAGAATCGGGCGGCATCCCTACGTCGCCACTGCGCTCGCGAAGCAGGAAGAAGCGTCTGATATCGCGACCGGGAGCGAACTGCAGACGCTCTTCTCATTATTGCGCGATGCGTCGGGAGTAGATTTCGCGAATTACAAGCAGAGCACTCTGCAGCGCCGGATCAACCGCCGCATGGTGCTGCACCACCTTGAAGAACTCAAAGATTATGTGCGCTACATCAGGCGTAACCCGAAAGAGCTAGACGAGCTTTACAGTGAGATCCTGATTCATGTAACTGGATTCTTTCGAGACCCTGAAGCCTTCAACGTATTGCGCACAACCGTGTTCCCCCACCTTTTCAAGGATCGAAACCCGGAAGACGGTCCGGTGCGCATCTGGATTCCAGGATGCTCCACCGGCGAGGAAGTCTACTCCATCGTCATTGCTGTCACTGAATATATCTGGGAGGAGGCGCGCAATCTTAAAGTGGCTTTTGCCGGCTCCAAGGCGGTGCAGATTTTCGCGACAGACATCAGCGATATCTCTCTTGATCGCGCCCGCAGCGGACTGTATACGGAAGCTGCCGTAGCGGACGTTTCTGCCGAACGGCTAAAACGTTTCTTCGTGAAACTGGAGAAAGGCTATCAGGTCGATAAACCGCTCCGGGAAATGTGCATCTTCGCCAAGCAGAATATCGCTAAAGATCCGCCTTTTTCGAACCTGGACCTGATCAGTTGCAGGAATCTATTGATCTATCTCGGCCCGGTCCTGCAGAAACGCGTCATTCCCACTCTGCACTACGCGCTCAAGCCGAATGGTTATCTGATGCTGGGGGGCTCCGAGAGCCTGGGGGCATTCTCCGATCACTTCACTCTGGTCGACAAGAAATACAAGATTTATCAGAAGAAGCAGACCGCGGCGCCTCTGATTACCTACCTTGCCGGACTTGATTACGGTGTTCGCAAACCTCAAACCAGCAGACCCCAGAGAATGCTGACACCTGAAGTCCCGGTGGACCGTGAAGTGGACCGGACGCTTGCAAACCGCTTCATCCCGGCCAGCATTGTGGTCAATGACGAGATGGAGATTCTGCAATTCCGTGGGCGTACAGGCGCCTATCTGGAACCGGCGGCAGGTCATCCCACATTCAGTTTGTCCAGGATGGCCCGCGAAGGTTTGCTGGTTGACTTACGTTCCGCGCTGACCAAAGCAAAAAAGGACGATGCGATCGTCCGTCGAGAGCGTGTGCGTGTGAAATCCAATGGTGGCACGCGAGAGGTGAACCTGGAGGTGATACCGATTCGCGGGCAAGGCACCCACGAACGCTTTTATATAGTCGTGTTTCAGGATGCTAGAAATCAGGCCGCTCATCCAGTTACCCGTAAGCCAGCGGGTGGCGCGGAGCAGGCGAAGAACGCTCCCCTCAGGCAGGAGAACGAGCGCTTGAATCGGGAAATTAACCAGTTGAGGGAGCAGTTGCAGGCGCTCATCGAAGATCACCAAAGCACTTCGGAAGAGTACAAGTCGGCAAACGAGGAGGTTTTATCAACCAATGAAGAACTGCAGAGCACAAATGAGGAGTTGGAGACCGCCAAAGAGGAGCTGCAGTCCAGCAACGAAGAACTGACTACTGTCAATGAAGAGTTGCAAAACCGCAACACCGAACTGAGCCAGGCCAATAACGACCTGCTGAACCTATTTGGGAATGTCAACATCCCCGTGGTGATGGTCGGCAATGACCTCCGCATCCGCCGCTTCACCCCTCCGGCACAAAAGCTTCTCAACCTGATCCCAGCCGATATCGGCCGACGCGTGGGGCAAATCCGGCCCAATGCGGATTTGGAAGACCTGGAGCAGATAGTCCAGACGACCATCGACAGCACGATTCTGCACGAACGTGAGGTGAGGGAAAAGGACGGTACCTGGTACTTGATGCGCGTCCGTCCTTACAAGACCGCGGAAAATAAGATTGAGGGAGCTGTGATCAGCTTCCAGGACATCGACGCGCTGAAGCGTTCTTTAGAGCAAAGCCGTCATTACGCTGACGCGCTTATCGAGAGCGCGCGAGAGGCCATTCTGGTTCTGGATGACAATTTGCGAGTAACGGTCGCGAACAGCGCGTTTTATCGCAAGTTCGAGGTCTCCAAAGAGGACACTGAGGGCAATCTGATTTACGAACTCGGGAACCGGCAGTGGAATATCCCGAAGCTGCGGGAGTTGCTGGGAAAGATCACAGAACAAAACACCCGCGTTGATGATTTCGAGGTACAGCATGATTTCCTCAATCTGGGCCCGGGTACCATGCTGCTGAATGCGCACCGCATGGAAGTGCAGCCGGGCAGGCACATGATCTTGTTGTCGATCGAGGACGTAACCCAGAAGAAGAAGCAACTGGATGAGCTAAAGCTACACGCAGCCCTGATCGAGATGGCGAACGAAACTGTACTCGTGCGAGACCTAGAGGGAACAATTCATTTCTGGAATCGTGGCGCGGAAGAGATGTACGGCTGGACCAAGGGTGAAGCATTGGGAAAATCAGTTCCCGAACTTTTGCAAAGCCAGTACCCTGTGCCCTTCGACGAAATCAGAGAGCAATTGTTCCGCACTGGCCGCTGGGAAGGTGAACTCGTCCACGTTCGCCGTGACGGCGAGAAACGGATTATAAACAGCCGCTGGGCGCTGCAGAAAGAAGATGAGGGTGATCCCGTAGTGCTGGAGATCAATAGCGATATCACTGAGCGCAAGCAATCGGAGGAAAACCTTCGCCAGCTTTCCGGATATTTGATGCGAGTTCAAGATGAGGAGCGCAGGCGGATCGCCCGCGAGTTGCATGATTCAACCGGGCAAAAACTGGTGGCGGCTAAACTGAATCTCGAAGCTATTGCGAAAGATGGAAAACGCAAGGCGGCGCCCGCCAAAGATTCGTTGAATCAAACCATTAAGCTGGTAGATGAAGTGACCAGGGACATTCGCACCGTGGCGCAATTGTTGCATCCGCCGCTCCTCGATGAGGCGGGCCTGATTTCTGCAACTCGCTGGCTGGTAGACGGCTTCTCAGATCGCTCCAAAATCCAGGTAGATTTGGCCCTGCCGCCGGACATCGGCCGTCTGCCGGAAAACGTGGAGATTGCGCTATTTCGAGTGATTCAAGAATCCCTTAACAATGTGCACCGGCATTCGGGCGCCAAAAAGGCCACCATCGAACTGAAGCGCAATGCGGAGCACGTTACTTTGCAGATTAGCGACAACGGCAAAGGTCTTCCCGTGGGGTTATTGTCTGAGACGGGCCAAACCAGAGCCTTTGGCGTAGGAATCCTCGGCATGAAGGAACGCCTCGCCCAGTTGGGTGGGTGGCTTGAGGTCACTTCCAACAAAAAGGGAACCACCATAAAGGCGGTGGTTCCGGCGCAGTGACCAGGGTCCGCGCTTACTGCCTTGCGGTGTCGATGTTGCCTCGCAATATGTTGACGGAAGCCGCCGGCAGTGTGTACAGCGCATCTGGACCACCGGTTTGCGTCGATGTGACCGGAGGACCGTCCGGGTCCGCGTAGCCGTTCTTTCTCGCAGGATGCCACTGATACTGAGCTTTCCCGAAGCTGATTATAGTCACGGGGCCTCTGAAACTGTGACCCGTGTTGCTTGAGTCGTCATGGAAGACAATTCGCACTTGATGTGCGTTGTCATGATCTTTGTTCACAACCATCAGCGACCACTGCCCATCGGGACGAAGCACTGGATACGCAGTCACCAGCACGTGTCCCTGAGCATCCTTGACGTCGCTGACAGCCGTGAACAGCTTGTGGTCAGCCTCTTTCGGTTGCACCCATTCTTGCGTAATTAGCTTCGCGGCAAAAAACTGCGAGATGCGCTGCCGAATCTTGTAATCCTTATCCACCATGAACATGTGATATGTTCCCCAGCTATTTGGGCAAGCCGGATGCGCTGGAGAATACGGCAGAGCATGATAGTAGTGCGTGCTCTTGCCGCCCGCGGTCAGAAATCCCGCAAAGCTGTCGGCCAGCCA
>DAIMDJ010000109.1:0-1931 GCA_036725905.1 Terriglobales bacterium | reverse complement strand
GGATAGCCGCGCTTCTTCAAGTAAGCCATCTGCGCGGCTGAATCTTCAGGCGTGCCATACAGCATGGCGACCGGCACAATTGCGGGCAGGCCGCGCGTGATTCCGCTGGTGAAGAACAGATCGAATCCTGGCTGATCTCCAGATTCCATCCGGTCAGGCGCGACGTATAGGTCGGCCGGTTCATGCCACGGGTCGACCGAAGAACAATATGTCAGTGACTGCTGCTGGTCCGGCGAATGATGCAGCAGATCGTGAAATCCGCCGCTCGCATCCGTGTTGCCAACATAAACTTCTTTAATCGCGAATCCCACGCAGTTCCGGCGGTCGCCTGAGCCATGTGTGTCGCAAGTATTCGAGGATTTTGTCATCGGAATACGTATGAATTTCGTGTTCACCTGAGATGAATCAAGCCGCAGCATTACAGCGCCGCCGCTGCCGTTCGTGACCACTCCAGACGGGAACGCTTTCCAGTCTCCGCTAGCCGGATCGTCCATGGCATCTCCCGTGCCGTTCCAATACTCGACGGTATATGCCTTTGCATAAGGCTCAGACCAGGCGATGCGGATCGCATTCACCTCCTGCTTCTTTCCCAGATCAATCACCACCCATTGCGGATGAGCGGAGTCGTCCTCGCCAGTAAAAAATTGCGTGAGGTAAGGATTACTTTTCCAGTAAGTGTTCAGGTCGCCGTCGTCAAGCCGGGAAAAACCGTCAAATTCCGTTCCGCCGTTGCGCGTGAACCCACGATGCTGCAGCGAATAGCCATAGGAATGGCGGATCATCTCCGTGGGATTCGAATCGCCGGTGAAATATCCCTTACCTGACGCATCGCTCCAAGTTCCCTTGGGATTCCAGTGCCAGGCCTGCACAAACAATTCTGTATTCTGCCGGTAACTGACCACGCCCCATCCCGCTGAGACGACCTGTTTGATTTGATCTGGCGCGAAGAATACGTCGGTTGCATTGCTCGGCACCCGGTCCACGGTCGTGCCCAGCGCATACAGAGGGCTGAAGGTGTTAACGACGTGAGAGGGAGTTGTATCAACTTGAATCGTTTGGGCGATGAGCTCATTACGACCCGTCCCTGCCATTATCATCAGGCAGCAAGTAATCACGGCCATCGTGGTCGAGCAACGCGAAGTGATTTGGCGGATGCGCTCTGCAATTTTTCTTTTCACGGGGTGAAAATACCTTTCGCCAATCGTACCTACGTATTTTGCGGTTTTGTATAATACCGGAACTTCAATCAAGGCTGCGAATTCGTAGAGATCTGAAATGGTGCTGAAGGTATTACCGGATAAGAGTTCTCTAAGCAAGATGGCCGCCGAACACGCTGCCGAGGCTATTGGTCGCGCTATCTGCGATCGCGGTCAGGCGCGCATCATTGCCGCCACGGCTGCTTCGCAGTTCGAATTTCTGGACGCGCTGACGAAAATGCCCGGCATCGATTGGCAGAAAGTAGAAGTCTTTCACCTCGATGAGTACATCGGCCTGCCAATCACGCATCCGGGCAGCTTCCGCAAGATGCTTCTGGATCATTTGATCAAGAAGACCGGTATCGCTAAATACCATCTTCTCGATGGCGACGCCGATCCTGCGGAGGTCGTCCGCCGCGTCGGAAAAGAATTAACCTCCGCGCCGATCGACGTCGCATTCGTCGGCATCGGCGAGAACGGGCATTTGGCCTTTAACGACCCACCAGCCGATTTTCAGACCGAGGAGCCCTATCTGATCGTGAACCTCGACGAAGCCTGCCGGCAGCAGCAGGTCGGAGAAGCATGGTTCTCCGACATATCTCAAGTTCCAAAGCAAGCGCTGTCCATGTCCGTTCGCCAAATCTTAAAAGCCGAGGAAATCCTCGCAGTGGTGCCGGATTCGCGCAAAGCACAAGCGGTAAGAGCATGTTTTGAAGGCGAGATCAGCCCGATGGC
>DAIMDJ010000108.1:0-8076 GCA_036725905.1 Terriglobales bacterium | reverse complement strand
TGCTGGCGGAAATCCTGCTGTTTGCCAGTGGCACCTCGTGGCTGGTAGTTTTCACGCACTCTTTCGCACAGGCTCTGCGCTTCGGGTTCTACTGGTTCGTTTTCGCTGAAATTATCAAAGTTATGCTGGCCTCGGGCATCACAACGGGCTGGCGTCGCGTGCGCAAGGTTGAAATATGAGCATGAGCAACACGGCCACGCAGATTCCGGAGCTAAAAGACCCGGCGAGCGCTGTCCGCGAAATCACCGTCGCTCACAGTCCTGATTCAGACGATGCCTTCATGTTCTACGCCTTGGCGACGAACAAGGTCCGTGTGCCCGGCTTGCGCTTCACGCATACTCTATGTGATATCGAGACCCTGAATCGCATGGCACGCGAAGGGGAAGGACTGTATGACGTGACTGCGATCTCCTTTCACGCCTATCCATATATCCAGGCACACTACGCGTTGCTTCCCAGTGGCGGCAGCGTCGGCGACGGATACGGGCCGATGATTGTCTCCACTCGCGCCTATTCGCAAGACGAGATCAAGAGGAAGCGCATCGCGGTACCGGGGAAGCTGACCACGGCATACTTGGTTCTAAATTTATTTGCGCCGGGCATTGAGACTGAAGTTGTCCCTTTCGACCAAATCATTCCGGAAATCAAGCTGGGCAATTTCGAAGCCGGCCTCATCATCCACGAAGGCCAGTTGACCTACGACAGATCCGGCCTTTATCGCATTGTCGATCTTGGAAAGTGGTGGCACCAGGTGACTGGCTTGCCCCTGCCGCTCGGGGGCAATGCCATCCGCCGCAGCCTTGGCCCGGAATTGATGGCCAGCGTTTCAAACGCGCTGCGGAAAAGCATTGAGTATGCGCTCGACCATCGCGCCGAAGCCTTAGCCTATGCGCTGCAGTTTGCCCGCGATCTCGATCCCCAACTCGCGGACAAATTCGTCGGCATGTACGTGAATGAGCGCACGCTGGATTATGGGCCAGACGGGCGGGAAGCCGTGCGGCGATTGCTGGACATGGGATATCAGGCGGGAATTATTACGCAGCCTGCTAGGGTTGATTTTGTGTGATTCACGGTCCCAGCGACGAATCCACGTCCTGCTGTCCAACATCACGAATGCAAGTCAACCATGATGTTGCACGATGCCTCTCGATCCCAATGCCAATGGCGCGCAAACTCTGCTGATCGACGCCGACGACACGCTCTGGGAAAACAACATTTATTTCGAGCGCGCCATCGCCGGCTTCATTTCGTTTTTGAACCATCACGAATATTCTCCCGCGCGGGTTCGCGGGGTCCTGAACGAAGTTGAACGCGAATGCATTATCACGCACGGATATGGCCTGCACAGCTTCGCTCACGCCTTGGTGGGAACATTCGAGAAGCTAGCGGTCGAGCCGCTCACACCCGCGCTGCACGAGACCCTAAATGGTTTCGCCCATGCCATTGCCGAACATCCTGTCGAGATCATTGCCGGCGTGCCAGACACTTTGGATTATCTGGCGGAACGGCATCACCTGATACTAATGACGAAAGGAGCAATCGCAGAACAGTCGGGCAAAGTTGAGCGTTCGGGGCTGAAAGATTATTTTTCGGCAATTGAGATTGTTGCGGAAAAAGACGCCGCGACCTATCGATCTATAACTTCGAAATACGCGTTCGCGAACGATTCCACGTGGATGGTCGGAAACAGCCCAAAATCAGATATCAATCCTGCGCTCGCGGCCGGCCTTAACGCTGTTTTCGTGCCTCATGGTGACACCTGGATCTTAGAGCATGAAGAACTCAGCTCTCCGACGCCGCCGTCTCGCCTTCTGCTGGTAGAGAGTTTCGAGAACTTGCGCGAACATTTCTAGGCTGTAGTACGCAGACTCTGCGCTTCGGTTCGCAGTCTTTGCCAAAAGCCAACCGGCGCGCCGCCAAATTCCCTGGCAAAGCGGCTGCTATCGATGGCCCTCGCGCAACCGGTTACGGCCGCGTTCCCCAAAGTGAGTCTTACGTTCGGATTCAGCGATTCAATCTGTTCCTTCAGTTCGGCAGGTTTCACGCAATCGCCGAAGGAGTTGTAGATGCGGTGTGAGCAGCATTGGGCTGATGCGAGTGTCGCGAGCATACCGGCAATGTCCTCGACGTGAACCAGCGGGAGGGTTTCATCAGGGCGGTGCGGGATGAACACCTCTTTCGATCCCGGCGAACCGAGGCATTCGAAAATCTGATTTCGCCACGGAGATGTGGCCGAAGTCCCTCCTGCTCCGACGACCATGACCATACGCAAGGCAACAAACTCAACTCCAAACTTTCGTTCGTATGTCTCGCCCAAAATTTCGACATACCGCTTGGCGGCTCCGTAAACGTCTTCGGGCGCGGCAGGCTGATCCTCAGAAACAAAATTCGAAGCAGATTGCGTACCGTAAACGCTGCCCGAACTGGCGTAGATGACTCTTTGGACGTGAACCCGTGCGGCCATTTCCAAAATATTAAGACTGCCGCCGATATTGACTTCCGTTGCTTTGTGCGGATCTAACTTCGCTGCGGTTGGCAAGATTGAAGCCGCGTGAATGATTCGTTCAAAACGATGGGCACGGAAAATGGGCTCAAGTTGGCCGGCGTCAGTAATGTCACAGCGCAAGCAATTGGGAGCGAGGCGCGACGCTTGAGAGTCTATAGAAATGACACTCCACCCCTGCCGTTCAAGCGCCGCATGAGCGTGCCTGCCGATAAAGCCTGCTCCTCCGGTAATCAACACGGAATGCGTCACAGTCTGTCCTTCATTTCAGCCAAGCCCACAATGGTACTCGCGCCGGAATTGCCGCACCAAACTAACCAACAAACCTCCGCCTTCCCCGGTTTGGCTGCGTGTTACTCTTTTTGTGCTCTGGACTTTTCTGCTCCCACCCTGCGTGGCTGCGCAGAAAAACAATTTTCGGCGGCTTCTGCGGACGGTCGAGGCTCTTTCTGATCTCGGCCCTGCATTAACGGCGGAGCGCGACTTCCCGCAAGCCGCGCGTGCCATGCTTTCCGCCATACTACAGGCAGGCGGCGCGCGCGAAGCGGTGCTCTTCGGTTTCAGCGATAAACCCTCTCTGCTCGCATCGATTGCCGGCGAAGGCTTCGCCCTGATGCCAGAGCCGGCTGTGATCCCGCTGCTCCCAAAGCACGTTCATGCCCTGATTTCGGCACGCGGCCCCATCATCCTGACTTCCAGTTCCTATGAAACTTTTCTGAGTTCGAATGGCAACGTCGCGCCCGAACTGTTCAAGTGCATCGCGCCGCTGAAAGTCGGCAGCAAGCTGGTCGGAATTGTCGCGCTCGGCCGCCGGGAAGGCGATGCCCTCTACAATTCCGAAGAACTGGATGCTCTCGAACTGCTGTGCAACTACGTGGCTATCGCCATGCAGAATCATCTACTGGCACAGACTCTGGCTCAACGCGTCTCCGAGAACCTGCGCCTGCTCGCCTCTCTTCACGGCTTCTACGACACGGCTCTGGAAGCTTTCGCGGCCGCCATCGATATCAAGCACGTTGACATCCATGGACACTCCTTGCGGGTTGGCCGCTACGCCGCGGCCATCGGCGAGGCCATGAGCATGGAACCCGGCGATGTAGCTGCGCTGCGCTCTGCTGGTTACCTGCACGACATCGGCAAGGTTGCGGTAGATAAGCGGCTCTTCGGCAAGCCGGGTTCTCTGGATCCGGAGGAATTCCGCGAAATGGCCGATCACACCGTGGTTGGCCACCAGATCGTCAGCGGAGTTCAGTTTCCTTGGCCGCGAATCCCGGAAATCGTGCGCTCGCATCATGAGCGCGGCGACGGGACGGGTTATCCGGATGGCTTGCTGATGGATGATGTTCCCATGCCAGTCCGCATTATCGCGCTCGCCGACACGTTCGATGCCATGACCAGCCCACGTCCCTACCGTGAGCCGCTCTCGGTCGGGAGCACATTAAGCGAGATTGTACGTTTGTCTCCCCTGAAATTTGACCCGAATGCTGTCCAGGGGTTGCTGCTGCAGGTTCGTCGTGATGCGGTCGGCAGCAACCGCACACCGTTCGTCGAAGATCGCATATCGCTGAACATAGCACCTCCCGACATCGACCACCTGGCCGCGACCCTGCAACACAAAATCACGCACGGACGGCTTTATCTAACCTAGGGTCGTCACCCCTGGGAATACGCGTCCTTCTAACGGCGCAACGCCAGCCTCTATCTTGCAAGCTACTCACCCCTGGCGTACCATTGCGGCCCGTAGCAGATTCGAAGCCGATTTGTCGTTGAGTGCCTGATTCAGCCAATCGCTTCGCGCCATAGGGACACGGGGACTAAACGGTGCCTGACGCAATCACCACGCTTTCCGCAGGCGACCGCGTAGGCAACTACCAAATTCTGGGCCTTGCCGGCGTGGGCGGCATGGGTATGGTCTACCGCGCCCTCGACGTCAAGCTCGAGCGCCTCGTCGCACTCAAGTTTCTGCCAGACGAACTCGTTGCCACAAAAGCAGACAAAGAGCGTTTCCTGCGCGAAGCCAGGACTGCGTCCTCGCTGGATCATCCCAACGTCGGTGTGATCCACGGGATCGAGGAGACCTCCGACGGCCGCACCTATATCGTGATGGCCTTCTATGAGGGCGAAACGCTGGCCCGCAAAATCTCGCGTGGCCCTCTTCCGCTGGGCGACGCGGTTGATATTGCAATTCAAACCGCACGCGGCCTGGTTGCCGCTCATTCCCGAGCTGTGATTCATCGCGATATCAAACCCGGCAATATCATTCTGACTCAGCAGAATATCGCCAAAATCGTCGATTTCGGCCTGGCGCGCGTCAATACTTCAGCAGGCAGCACGCAGACTCTGGGCACAGCCGGCACCATCGGTTACATGTCGCCCGAGCAGACGCTCGGCAAGCCCGTGGATCAACGAACCGACCTCTGGGCTTTGGGAATTGTGATCGCCGAGATCATCACCGGCAGAAATCCGTTTCATCGCGAATCCCCGCCGAGAACGATTTTCGCCATTCTGAATGAAGCTCCAAAGCTTGCGGATGAAATCCCAATCGAGCTTCAGCGCATCATTTACCGCGCGCTCTCCAAGGATGCTGCCACTCGCTACCGCAGCGCCAGCGAAATGCTCGCGGATCTGGAAGCGTTCCGCAGCCATCTGGAACCCAGCTCCGCCGAATCGCGCATTCCATCTGCCTCGAATGACGTCGCATTCCGCGAAACCGTCGAGCACGCCTCCCAGCAGATGTGGCCCCCTCCCACTTCCCGTGCCAAGAATTCCTTCTGGTGGCTGGGCAGCTTCGCCGCCGCGGCAGTTCTCCTGGTACTGCTCTCGTTGATTCCAGCCATTCGAGACGGCATCGGGGGACTCTTTGGCCGCCACGAAGAGCACATAGCTGTGCTCCCCTTCGAGAACGTTGGCAACGATCCTGCCAATGAGGCAGTTTCCGAAGGCTTGATGGACAGCCTCAGCAGCCGGCTGACCAATCTTGACGTGGGCCAGCAATCTGTGTGGGTTGTTCCCGCCAGCGAGATCCGGCGGCTCAAGGTTGCGGATCCTGGCGCCGCACTACGCCAGTTGGGCGCCACCATGGTGGTCAAGGGCAGCATTGCCCGCGAAGGCAACGACGTCCACCTCACCGTGAATCTGATCAACACTAAGACTCTCCGCCAAGTTGGGTCAGCCGCGCTCGAAGATCGCGCCGGTGACCTTGCGACTTTGCAGGACGAAGCGGTTTCCCGCCTCGCCCGCCTGATGCACATCAACGTCACCGCTGATATGCTGCGCAACACGGGCGGTTCGGTCACGCCCGCAGCGTACGAAGAATATCTGAAAGCGCTTGGCTATGTGCAGCGCTATGACAAGCCAGGCAACTTGGCTTCTGCGATTGCGGCGCTCGAAATTGCAGTAAAGACCGATCCTCGTTTCGCTCTGGGATTCGCGGAACTTGGCGAAGCCTACCGCTTAAAGTATGTGACTGAAGTAAATCCCAAATGGATTGACGAGGCGATGGCCAACTGCCAAAAGGCAGCCCAACTTGACGATCACATCCCTGCGGTCTTTGTAACGTTGGGACGGCTTCATGACAGCACGGGCAAACATGATTTGGCCGTACAAGAGTTCCAGCACGCTCTGCAGTTGAATGCTCGCGATGCGGATGCACTCTCGGGGGTCGCCCACGCTTATGAAAACGCCGGACGCGTTCAGGACGCAGAAGCCACTTTCAAGAAAGCCGCCGCCTTGCGCCCCGATTCCTGGGTGAGCTACAACGACTTGGGGCTTTTTTACGATCGACAGAACAGATATCCGGAATCTATCGCTGCCCTACAGAAGGCAATCGAGCTCACGCCCGACAATGCTCAGGTCTATCTGAATTTGGGGGCTGTGTATACCGACACCGGGGATGCGAAGCTGGTTCCAAGTGCAGAACAAGCTCTGAGGAAGTCAATTGAGCTGACGCCCAGTTACCCTGCCTATGCCAATCTGGGGCAGCTCTATTACTTAGAAAAGCGTTATGCCGAGTCAGCAAGCATGACTGAGAAGGCGCTTCAGCTCAACGACAATAATTATCTAGTTTGGAATAATCTGGTGGCTGCCTACGAATGGCTGAAAGAAAACGATAAAGCTGCAACTGCACGCGCAAGAACAATTGAACTGGCGGAGAAGTCCGCCAAGCTGAACCCGCAGGATGCTTTGGCACAAGCCAAACTCGCAAGCCTTTATGCCAGGCAAAACGTACGGGAGAAAGCCATGGCTCGAATTCAAACTGCCTTGGCGCTCTCGCCGGACGATCCGGGCATCCTGGGTGACATTGCAACTGCATTTGAATATCTCGGGGACCGCCGTCAGGCGATCCAATACGCGCAACGAGCTATACAAAAAGGCTATCCGTTCGAGCAATTTGCCAACGATCCCGATATGCAGAGCTTGATTCTCGATCCTAATTTCCGGCTCCGGGCCAAGTAACATAAATCTCACATAAAGGAGTATCACCCATGCCACAATCCTCAGCACTACGACGGGAAGCCACAAACCCGACTCCCATTACGATTAACAGCCAAGATGTTCCCAACCCGAAAGATGCGAAAATTACCAATGACGGAAGCGTAACCTTTAACGCGGCTCAAGCGTGTTGGCTTTACTTTTTACCGGTCGGCGTTTTCGGAGATGCTCAAGGCATTTTGAAACTGGTTCAAGGGAACAACGGTCCCTTCGACCCAGGACAGCAAAATGTGACAGTGAGTTATTGCATTACCGACCCCAACACAACGTGCACACCGACCGCCGTGAGTGCTTCGTCCACGTCATCCGTTGGGCTGCCCGAAGCCGGCGGAAACACCATCAAGGTTGGGTAAAGGCAAAAACTGATCGGATAATCTTGTAGCCACTTCGTACAGAGACCCACCCTTGCAACGCAAAAAGCGCAAGGGTGGGATTACTTGGCCGCCATTCCGAATTTGCGACAGCCTCATAGCTTACCAGGGCGTGCTATTATCCCGGAGCTTCCCCTTTCCGTAGCCGGCCACGACCGAAGCATTCACGAAAGGAGGAATCTCCATGCATTTTCTCGTTGAGTTGTTCCATTGGTTGTCTTCCGCCGAAAATGCGAACACGGATGGCGGCGGCACGATCAAGGTAACCTAGTGAGTCTTCTAACTTGGAACGCAAGCCTGCTCCCACCCTCTGCGTTGTCTGCGAAGGGTGGGAGATTTCTTAGCGCGTCACGTAGCGGGCATGACGATATCCTCCGCTGCTACATTCGGGAATGTGCGAATGGTCCCCACGAACGCCTGCGCCTCAATCTCGGAGGCTCGGGGAAAGAACCTGCGGTAGAGCTCGATTTTCTGTCGATCGCTGTACAGGACGAAGAACGCTCTAGCCGCAAAGATCGAAACCGAACTAAAGCCTTGTCAGAACGTGACGGATTATCAAGTGCCATTGAGGATGCCGACGCCGGCGCTGCAGAGCCCAGGTCGGTAGACCGCGGGCATAACCCGGTTTACAATCAAACGGGCAACCGAACAATATCGACGATGCTTCCTGCCGCGATTAATTTGCCGAGGGCCGGGACGTTGATCAGCGCC
>DAIMDJ010000107.1:1901-8086 GCA_036725905.1 Terriglobales bacterium | reverse complement strand
AAAACCGTTTCTCCGGAGTGATCTGGCCTGCGCATCCTGATCCAAGTTACAATAGCAACCTTTGCGACACCAAACGGGGCCCCAAGAATCTATCAGCAAACATTACTTCGCTGGAGGTATCCATGCAGAGCCCTGCGATCTTGGGTTCAGAAAAAACCCTGGTTTCCTCTAAACGTCAATTTGAGAGAGCGAGAAGTGGCACCCACATCATCTTTGACGTTGGCATGAACAATGGCGACGACTCCAAACATTATTTGTCGAAGGGATACCAAGTGGTGGCAATCGAAGCAAACCCGATTCTCGTGGAGCGCGGGCGTGCCCGGTTTCAGAAGGAGATCGCTGCGGGACAAATCCTGATCGAATGTGTCGGGATCGTCGATCAACCTGGCAAGATTCCTTTTTGGATTAACGATGAAAGAGACGTATTTAGCTCGTTCGATCGCGCCAGAGCCGGCAGAAACGGAATGAAGTGCCATCCCATCGAAATCGAATGCGTAACCTTTGACAAGCTTCTGACAAAATATGGGGTTCCGTATTATCTCAAGCTGGACGCGGAAGGTGCTGAACCGTACTGTCTTAAGTGCCTGCAGCCGACCAGTCTTCCGGAATACGTCTCAGTTGAAGCCGAGGACTTTGAGTACCTGGTGCTCCTGTGGCACCTCGGATACAGACAATTCAAGATCGTCGACCAAATGCGTCACAATTCCAGGTTTCCGGACTTCGGGAATGACAACATGTTTTCGCGGGCGGCTAAGCGGGCTTGCTGGTATGCCGACCGCTTCAAGAATAGGTTCAGCCGGGTTCCCTTCGCCCGCGGTTGCTCCGGCCCTTTCGGTGAAGAAACGCCCGGCACTTGGCAAACTTTTGAAGAGGTTGCGTACAACTGGTTAGCGCTGCATTTCGGCCATCACAAGCGCGGAACTTTGAACCATTTTTCCTGGTACGATTTTCACGGCAAAGCTTTGCCGTCAACCGACACAGCTCAAGTGATCTCGCACCCGGGGAAACTCGCTGCGGGCTAGAGAATGTTGTTGGTTGGGATCGGGTGTGTAATCGGGGGAAGGAGCTATTATGAGCGGTTCATCGTTTAGCGATCCTATCCCTCATACAGATAAGATTACCCAACGACTGCTCCGGTCTGGCATGCCATTAACGCTGAAGACAGCTAGACGGCAGCGAACCATGTTGCTGGCGATTTCAGGGATCGTCGCGATCCTGGCCCATGCTACTTTCTTGCTGCTTTTACCCGCGGCGTGGCAGAAAAATCAAAGCTCTGACTATGTCGAATATTACGAACCAGTGGCCCAGAAGCTGGCCGCGGGCGCTGGTTTAGTACTGGGTTCTAAGCCAGCCCTACGTTATCCACCAGGCATCCCTATGCTCTATGCGGCCACATTTTGGATTTCCGACTCGCTGGACATCAGTCACGGGGCAGGGTTGCGCATATTTCAATCACTTTTCGTAATTGCCAGCGGCGTGCTGGTTGGGGTAGTGGCGATGCGCTTCCTCAGCTTGAGAATTGCGCTAGCGGCCTCCATCTTGTGGTCTACCTATCCGTTCCACCTTTGGCTGACAAAACAACCAGATGCTTCTGCCATATTTTCCACCCTTCTGCTATTGGGCGTATTCCTGTTTCTCCTTTGGTCCACCGACGGATGTCACGCAGTGCTGTACGGCTTTCTGCTCGGCTTCATATTAGCCATTATCGCTCTTATAAAGCCCTTCGGCATTGCACTGCCGGCCGTATTCATGGGCCTCGCTTGGATGTGCACTGCCCCCTGCCGGCCACGGCACCGGGGTCGATTTTCATTCTGCGTTTTGGTGGCCTATCTCCTCCTGATCTCGCCCTGGGAAGTCTGGGCGTGGCGGGTAAGCGGGCACTGGATTCCACTCTGCACGAACGGTCCCAATGCCTTAATAGACGGCCTCACGTTTGGTACTGTAAGGGGTCTTAAACAAGTCCCTATGCCTGAAAGTGTGCGAACTCTCACGGAAGACGCGGTCGCGCACGCTAAACAGCTGAGAACTACGACTAGCATCGCTAATTTCATGGTCGTGCAAATAAGGGAGAGGCCGGAGTCAGTCATAAAGCTGTTCTTGCTTAAGGCTGTCCGAAGTTGGTACAGCAACGAGTCGCGTACTCTCGAAAAGTGGGTCGCAGTCATCCAATTGTTCTACTTGCCATTTGTCATCTTCGGAATGCGAATCGTCTGGAGGGGCGGCCGTCAGCACAAGAATTTTCTTCTGGTTGCAATGGGCATAACCCTGTACTTCTGGATGATGACGGTCATAACAGCCTTGCCGATTCTTCGTTACATGGTGCCCACTGTGAGCCTGCTCATGGTGTTTGCGGCAGCGGCGCTTGAACACGTGGCGATGCAGCACTTTGGGCCATTTCGAACCAAGCTTCTCGCTTCATACATCGACTCTTCCCTTGCACCAACCCGCCAGAGCGTGTCAACCTCCATTTAACGAGCAGTAGCCACCGTCCATTTCACGAAGGGAAGCTGTAGCAATGAAATGAATGCGTGAAGCTACACTGATCCAACCCTCGGAGGTTTGGTACGGAATAGAGGCAGAGTCGACCCTTCGGAGTCTGGAACAAAACCATTTCCTTTCCGCCGCACAGTAAGGGAACCCAAGTATCGTCCGCCAGCGGACCTAGCCCTTTGCCTAAAACTGCAGAGATATTTGTTACCAGATCCCGAGAAGTCGCCGAACCTGGAGCAGAAACGGCCTTACCGGACAAATGGCATCCGCCCTTTATAGCATGCTCGCACTTTCAATCACTCCACCGAATTGCTCAACCACTTCAGGTAATTCGCGCATCCGCCGTCGATGTGGAACGAAATACACTCCGGCAGCTCGTAAGAATTCATCTCCTTGTTGGCCTTGCGCACGCGTTCGAGGGCTGTTGCGAACGTCTTGATCAGCAGCAGCCACTCCTGCGCCTGCTCGACTTTCCCCTCCCAACGATAGACTGACTGAACCTGCGGCACGATGTTTACGCAAGCGGCCAGCCGCCGTTCCACCAGGGTATACGCGATTTTCTCTGCTTCTTCCTTCGATCCGGCGGTGGTCATCATCAATATGTTTTCGCTCATATAGAATCCTTAGTCTGCTGCGAAGTCAGCTATTTAATCTAGCACTTTGTCTCAAGAGGTCGCTCGATGGCAACCCAGATCAGGTTCGGCACTTCAGGATGGCGTGCCGTAATGGCAGAAGAGTTCACGTTCGCCAACGTGCGCCGGGCAGTCACCGGAATCGCGCGTTATGTTGCCTCGCAGAGACCGTCTGGCGCGCGCGTGATCGTGGGCCGCGATCCGCGGTTCCTGGGCGAGACATTCTGCTCCATGGCGGCCGAAATCCTCGCTGGTCATGGCATCACGCCGCTGGTTATCGCCGAACCCGCTCCCACCCCGGCGATTGCGTACGCCGTGATCCGCGAGCGTGCCGACGGCGCGATAAACTTCACCGCTTCCCACAATCCACCGGAATATAACGGAATCAAATTTTCCACTCCCGACGGCGCACCTGCTCTGCCAGATGTAACCAAAACAATCGAAGCCGAGATCGCCGATGCCGTGAACGACCAGCCGAAGCCTGCGCGAGCCCCGGCCTCAGAGGCCCTTGAACCACGTGGCACGTATCTCTCTCGGCTGCGTGAGGTCATCGATTTGAACGCGATCCAAAAAGCTGGCCTTCGAGTTGTTTTTGATCCCTTTTGGGGCGCGGCCCGAGGCTATCCTGATTCGCTGTTGCGTGATGCGGGCGTAAACGTTGCAACGGTGCACGATTACCGCGATGTCCTTTTCGGCGGACATGCGCCTGAACCAGATGACCATCTGCTCGAGGATTGTCGTAACAAAATGCGCGAGACGAAGGCGCACATCGGCATCGCCACTGATGGCGACGCTGACCGTTTCGGCATCGTCGACGAAGATGGAACATTCGTTCAGCCCAACTACATCATTGCGCTCCTCTTTGACTACCTAGTTGAAAGCCGAGGCTGGAAAAACGGCGTGGCGAAATCCGTCGCGACCACAAACCTTATTAACGCTCTTGCCGAGCACCACGGAGTCGAACTGCATGAAACGCCCGTGGGTTTTAAGTACATCGGCGAGCTGATCAAGCAGGATAAGATTGTAATTGGAGGCGAAGAAAGCGCCGGCCTCTCCATTCGCCATCACGTTCCCGAAAAAGATGGCATTCTCGCCGGTCTGCTCTGCTGCGAGATGGTCGCGCGCCGCGGCAAGTCGCTCGACCGGCAATTGCAGGAGTTATTTGTCAATGTTGGTTCATTCTATCCACAACGCGAGAACTTCCGCTTGACGCCGGAAGTGATGGAGAAGTTCACTGGAAAGTTGCAGACTGAACCCCGCGAATTCTTTGGCCAGAAGGTCAAGGAGATTGCGCGGACGGATGGAATGAAGCTGGTGTTCGCGGATGGCTCCTGGGTCTGTTACCGGCTCTCCGGGACGGAGCCGGTGGTTCGGGTCTATTCCGAGGCAACCAGCGAAGCCGGATTGGAAAAACTGAGCGCAGCAGCCAAGAAATGGATTTTCGAGTAAAGCAGCTTTCCAAAATTAGGGCTTTGCCGCGGTCGCGACCCGGTTTGCAACTGCTGCTCGACCGTGCCCCGCGAGCAGAAGCATTGGCGGAGCAATCACTCAAGAGACTGCGTCCGGCTCTGCAGTGGCTTTATCATTCCCGCCGCCGTTTGGCTACCGTCAGCATAGCTCTGCTTACGCTGTGGCTGTTTCTGCACGTAATGCTCGGTGCCAACGGTATGGTCATCTATCGGCAGAAGCGTGCTGAATATCAGGGTTTGCAAAAAGAAATTGACGGCCTACAGAAGGAAAATGATCGGTACACCGGTCAGATCAAGGCGCTCAAGACCGATCCCAATACCATAGAAAAGGAAGCCCGCGAGCAACTGCATTATGCCCGCCCAGGCGAGGTGGTTTATGTCGCGCCTCCGCCGCTCCCCTCGCAAGCCCACGAGACCAACGCTGCCCGCAAGTAGATTCGGTTAAATAGCTGCTCCGAAAGCTGATTCGCCCCACTCCCGAATCGTGGTTATGATCCGGATCTGATCGTTCATCATCTGTATTAAGGACGCCCCGGAGGTATTAAAACGCCCCGGAGGCCACTCACCGTCCAACCTGTCTGCGCGGTGGCGGCTCGTGAACGCCACTAACTACCTGCTTCATCCGACCGAATTCACCTGTCTCATAACCGTAGTTTCGCCTGGGCAGTTTGTCTGCCTCTTCTTCGATGGCACGCTCACGATCGCCGGGATTCGGGTGGTCGGAGAAAAATTGCAGCCCGCGCGACCCACCCTGCGAAGAAAGTTTCTCGAAAAATCGCGCCATCGCCATAGGATTGTACCCGGACTCCGCCATCAGATGCGATCCCGTCAAGTCCGCTTGGCTCTCCGCTGTGCGCGAGAACTTAAGCAGCACGCTATTGGCCCCCAATCCAATTCCCAGTTGTCCCAGGCGCCCTAACATGGAGCCCCCGGCAACTCGGGAGCCAAGCATCAGGGGCAACTGAATGGCCTGCGCTTTCGAAGCCTGATTTGTGCCGTGGCGCAGAATCACATGCGACATTTCATGCCCCATCACGCCGGCCAGCTCCGCCTCGTTGTCCACTGCCTTCAGCAATCCCGTATTGATGAACATCGGTCCGCCCGGAAGCGCAAACGCGTTAATTGAACGGTCCGCCACCACTTCGAACGTAAACGGAAATCCGCTTGCTCGCGCCTCCGGCGCATTCGCCAGCTTTCTGCCAACTCGATTCACGTAGTCATTCAGGAATGGATCCTTCACTATCTGCATCTGCCTACGCACCTGTGCCGCTGACTCTTGCCCGAGCTGGACGTCCTGCTGTCTAGAGAAAAAATTGAAGCCAGGATGAAATGTTGTAGGCCCCTGCGCCAGTGAAGAAGCTATTAACAGCACGCATACAAGCACGGTACGTTTAAATTTAACCATCGCGATCTCCGTTTGACGGAACCCTGTTTTCTCTTTACAGATATTATGCCGAGTCTTCGCCCATGGTTGCTCCAGGAAGCAAGCGCCTGCTCTGAGCCGTTTTGAGCAGCATAACTCTTTGCATCCCGCCGCTGACTTGGTCATCACATCTACGACGCCTTAAGCTTGGCTTCATCTACGTTGACCAGC
>DAIMDJ010000107.1:0-1801 GCA_036725905.1 Terriglobales bacterium | reverse complement strand
GGATCACGATCTCGCCGAAATCAATAATATAAAAATTCCAGGTCCTGACAGTGTTCTGCATGATTTAACCGCGCCAACACAAGGTGTTCCCGATGCGCCGGTTGGCAGCGTGAGCTTCGGGTCAGAAATCGAGGCCGTGGCTGAGGCTGCCGCGCAGTTGCTGGGCGAATCCGAAGTCGTAGGATGGCTCCGTGAGTCTTACCGCGCGGGCGAAAACTTCGGCAGCGCCTTTGCCCGACTGTTTACGCGGCTCTTCGCCGAATGGGGCGTGGTTCTACTCGATGCCTCCGACCCCGAACTGCATCGCATCGCTGCGCCGATCTACCGTGCTGCCATTGAACGCGCTGCCGAACTGGATGACGCGCTTCTCGTCCGCGGCAAAGAACTCGAATCTGCCGGCTATCACCAGCAGGTGAAGGTCACGCCATCTTCCACTTTGTTATTCGTATTGCGCGGCGGCGCTCGCACTGTTGTGCATCGCCGCCCGAACGGTTCTTTGAATCCGGACTTTCTTGTCGGAGAAGAGCGGATTTCACAGCCGAAACTGCTTGACGAAATCAGCTCCTCGCCACATCACTTCAGCCCAAACGTGCTTTTGCGTCCTGTGGTACAGGACTATTTGGTCCCCACCCTTGCTTATACGGGAGGCTCCGCCGAAATCGCGTACTTCGCTCAGGCAGCGGTAGTTTACCACGCCCTCTTAGGACGCATCACGCCTGCCGTTCCGCGCTTTTCTGCCACACTGGTAGAGCCAAAACCGCAGGCGCTACTTGAACGTTATAAGCTGGACTTGCCGGATTTGTTTCACGGCCCTGAAGCCTTGCGGGAAACCCTGGCTGTGCGCGCGCTGCCGCAGGAGTTGCAATCCGCCTTCGAGCAAGCCGACCATGCGTTGAAGAGTTCACTGACAAAAATTCAGGACTCTCTCGCCCGGCTCGATAAGACGCTCGTAGCGGCAGCCGCAAATGCCGCGTCCAAGATAAATCACCAGCTCGATCAGCTCCGCGCCCGCGCCGCCCGCGCCGAACTACGTCAAACCGAAGTTTTGGCGCGCCACGCCGATCTGCTCAGCAACATCTTGTATCCCAATAAGACGTTGCAGGAACGCGAAATCGCGGGCTTATATTTCGTGGCTCGCCACGGACGGGGACTTCTGCACAATCTCTATGACGCCATTCACACTGATTGTCTCGATCACCAAGTCATTTCATTGTGATCACTTCTCGCTGGTCGCAAGGTAAGTTCCCAATCCGATCATGATTACGCCAGTCGCCGTCCTCTGCTGCCGACGGAACCTGGCGGAAGTACGAATGCGGCTTCCAAGCGGGCCAGCCAGGGCGGTTACCATCAAATCCGCAGATGTGTTCAGCGCAACTGAAATGCTCCCCAGCACCAAAAATTGAGCGAAGACGTGCCCGCTGCCGCGGTTTACGAACTGCGGAATGAAGGAGAGAAAAAACAGCGCAGTCTTTGGATTCAGCACCTCGGTCGTCACCCCTTGCCAGAAAGCGCTTCGCCGAGGAAAAGTGCCCTGTGGGAGGAATTCTTTGTTACTCAGCGCCGCCTCCTGCTTTTGCGCGTCGAGAATCATCCGAATCCCCAGGTAGCACAAATAGGCTGCTCCCGCATACTTCACGGTGGCAAAGGCGCTAGCGGATTTCGCCAGGATCACGGAAATTCCGGCGGCAGCGGCAAAAACATGGGCCATCCCGCCGAGAAATGTACCTAGCGCGGAGAGTATTCCCTCCCGTTTGCCGCCAGCCAGGGTTCGCGCTAATACGTAAAGCATTCCCGGCCCCGG
>DAIMDJ010000106.1:2845-8107 GCA_036725905.1 Terriglobales bacterium | reverse complement strand
GATGGAATCAACGTCGCATTCGTGCGCCTCGGAGACAAGAAACCTGAGCATCCGTCACGCGGGCGGGGGCGCCCGCGCCACACAAGTGCAGAATTCAAATTTCTCGCACACGCAGAATTTCCCTACCCCAAGAGCGTTCGCGGCACTGTGCTGGAGGCGATGAACGCAAGCCGCGCGAGCGTCGCGAATCTGGCGCGGTTGAATTTCTTGCTGGGCGAGTTGTATGCGGAAGCTGTCCTATCAGCGCAGAGCCAATTTCGCTTGAAAGCGGAGCTGATCGGATGTCATGGGCAAACGCTCTATCATCAGGGCGAACCAGAACCTTATCTTGGGCGCAAACTAGCGGTCACGTGGCAGACCGGAGAGGCGGCGGTGATCGCAGCCCGCGTGGGCGTTCCCGTCATCTCCGATTTCCGGCCGGCGGACATGGCGGCCAACGGGAAGGGTGCACCCCTGGTTCCCTTCCTCGATTATCTGCTCTACCGCGATCAGCGCCTCGGACGCATCGCGCAGAACATTGGAGGAATCGCGAACCTCACTGCGATTCCTGCCGGCGCATCGCCTGAACAGGTACTTGCCTTCGACACCGGACCCGGGAACATGGTTATCGATGCTGTCACCGAGCATCTGTTCGGCAAGCGATATGATCGCGATGGGGAAATCGCGGCTTCCGGGGCTGCGCTTGAAGACGTAATAGCCGACGTCCTGCGCCAGCCGTTTTTCCGCCGGAAGCCGCCAAAGACCGCGGGCCGCGAGGAGTTCGGCCGCGAGTTTACGGTCGACTTCGTAAAAAAGTGTGGGCGTGCCGAAACCCGAGATATCGTGGCCACTGCAACCGCGTTGACAGTAAGGTCTATTGCCGACGCACTGCAGCGCTTTGTGTTGCGAAAAACTGCTTACCACGAATTCACCATCTCCGGCGGTGGAGCAAAAAATCCTGTCTTAGTTGCTATGCTGGCCAATGAACTGCGCGGACTCGGATTGCACATCCGCTCATCCGACGAATTCGGACTGCCTTCCGAAGCAAAAGAAGCCGCTGCCTTCGCTCTGTTGGCGTACGAAACTTGGAATCGTCGGGCGTCTAATGTCCCTTCCGCGACCGGCGCTAAGCGGCCAGCGATATTGGGAAAGATTTCGTATGCGTGAACTGCGTGCCGCCGGCGCACAGCCGAGGACGGCTATGCCTACGTGTTTAGGTACTTTGGGTGCCCCACCCTTCGCGGTTTTCGAAGGGTGGGTTCGCGCGTGCGTTGGGACAGCCCTAGTCCTGTCTGGCCTTTTCTCGCTTCTTCCTCTTCTTTCTTGCGGCGGCAAACCGGATCCCGAAACACTGGTGATGATCATCGAGAGCAGCCCTACGAACCTCGATCCGCGGGTGGGACTGGATGCGTATTCCGAGCGCATCGACAGCCTTCTCTTTGACGATCTGCTTACCCGCGACCAGCACCTGAGCGTCGCGCCGGGACTCGCGGAGCGATGGGAAATACCTGATCCCAAGACTTATGTTTTTCATCTGCATCACGGGGTCAAGTTCCATGATGGCCATCCACTCACCTCGCGCGATGTGAAGTGGACATTCGATTCTCTTCTGCAGGGCAAGATTCGCAGCACAAAGGCTGCCGCCTACCAGTTCGTGGATCGCATCGATGCGCCGGATGACTACACGGTAATTTTCCATTTGAAGCAGCCATTCGCGACTCTGCTGTGGAATCTTTCCGATGGCGCCATCGGCATTGTTCCTCATGGCAGCGGAGCCGAAATCACCGATCATCCGATGGGCTCGGGGCCGTTTCGTTTTGTCAGCGCCCAACAAGATAAAGAAGTGACCATCGAGCGCAACGATCATTATTGGGGACAGAAGTCCAAGATCAAGACCGTGCGCTTTATGGTTGTGCCAGACACCACCACGCGTGCGCTGGAGCTGCGCAAGGGCAGCGCCGACATTGCTATCAACGCATTAACGCCAGACATGGTGCTCACCCTGCAGCGTGAATCAAACCTTCAGACGCTGCGAGCGCCGGGGACGGTGCTGGGCTATTTGGCATTCCACATTCGCGATTCGATTCTAAAAGACGCTCGGATTCGGCAGGCGCTGGCATACGCCATCGATCGCCGCCCCATTCTGGAGTATCTTTGGCGCGATTTTGCTCGCCCCGCGAATAGTATTCTGCCTCCCGAGAGCTGGGCTTACAACGGCGATGTGCCCCATTACGAACACAATCCTGAGCGGGCGCGGGAGTTGCTGCGCCAAGCGGGATATCCTGAAGTAAACGGCGTGCGCTTTCATCTCACCATGAAAACTTCTACCGAAGAAAGTACGCGCTTGATGGCAGCTGTCTTTCAACAGCAACTGAGAGAAGTCGGCATCGTGCTCGATATCCGCACCTATGAGTTCGCGACTTTTTTCTCAGACGTGACTCATGGCGAGTTCCAGCTCTACTCATTGCGCTGGATCGGCGGCAATGAAGATCCGGACATCTTCGAATACGTCTTCCACAGCGAGAAATTCGCTCCGAACGGAGCGAACCGCAGCTATTACTCAAATCCGCGCGTCGACGCTCTCATCGACCAGGCGCGCAGCGAACTTGATCAGAATACGCGCAAACAGCTCTACGCAGAAATTCAGCGGATTCTCGCCGAGGAGCTGCCGTATATCGATCTCTGGTATCAGGACAATGTTCTGATCCACTCCAAGCGCGTGCAGGGACTTACCTTGAATCCGTCCGGCAACTACGATTTCCTTAAAACCGCGGAGTTGGTCCATAATCGCTAGCCCGGCGGTTTCCTTCGTGTACCTTCGTGCTCTTGGTGGTTCTGGGCTTTGGCCACTGGATGAACCACAACGGAATTCCCAAATCTGCCGGCGAATCCATGCGTGGTACCATCGAAAATAGATTCTCTTTACATGCGCATTCTATTCATCGGCGATATTTTCGGCAGACCAGGGCGAACCATCGTAAAAGAACGCCTGCCGGATCTTGTCAAGCAGCATGCTCCTGACGTCATCATCGCTAACGGGGAAAACGCAGCCGCTGGCTTTGGCATCACACCTCCGCTGGCGGAAGATTTATTCGAGATAGGCATCGACGTAATCACCACCGGCAATCACGTCTGGGACAAGCGCGAAATCGTTGATTATTTCCAGATGACCGATGGCAATCAGCACAGCATGGCGCGCAGAATCCTGCGTCCCGCAAATTATCCGCCTGACATGCCGGGCTGGGGAGTTTACGAGGGACGAAAGAAAGACGTCCCCTATGCAGTCATCAATTTCCAAGGGCGCGTCTTCATGACGTCGAATGACGATCCCTTTCGAGTTGCCGACCAGCTTTTAAGAGAAATCAAGGCCAAGATCATTTTCGTCGATATGCATGCCGAGGCCACGTCAGAGAAGATCGCATTTGGCTGGTATTTGGATGGTCGCGTCACCGCAGTCGTTGGCACGCATACCCACGTTCCCACTGCTGATGAACGCGTACTTCCCGGCGGAACCGCGTACATCACCGACGTCGGGATGACCGGGCCTTACGAGAGCGTAATCGGAGTAAAGAAAGAGCTGATCGTCGGTAAGTTTCTGAACAATATGCCGGTGCGTTTCGAGCCTGCCACAGGCGATGTCCGGCTGTGCGCAGTTGTGGTCGATTGCGACGAGACGACGGGCAATGCAACGAAAATCGAACGGTTGATGATTACGTGACAGCTGACTTAAGTCGCGACGTTCTCAGTGAACTCCGCATCATCTTTGCGCACTCTGCGGTCAGAAGCTTTTTTAACCGCAAAGAGCGCGAAGCATTCGCGGAGCACGCCGAGAAAGACCTACATTTTTCATGGATCAATCGCAAACGCGGACATTAGCCCAACTCACAAACTTCCGGTGGATGGACTTCGACGCCTACTTGTTCGATATTGACGGCACACTTCTTGTCACCGGCGATCTGGTTCATTACAACGCCTTGAACCGCGCCATCCGCGAAGTTTACGAAGTCGAGGCTACTATCGATGGCATCCCATATCACGGCAAAACCGATCTGGGGATTCTTCGCGCCGTGCTCGAGCGTGCTGGAACTTCAGCCGATGTTTTCGAAGCCAGGCTGTCAGAGGCGCTGTCAGTCGTGTGCCGCGAAGTAGGCGCCAACGCGCACGGCATCACAGCCGATATTTGTTCCTCAATTCCAGAGGTTCTCACACAATTGCAAGCTGCCGACAAGTTACTTGGCATCGCCTCAGGAAATTTGGAAGCCGTCGGCTGGCATAAGCTGGAAGCTGCCGGGCTGCGCCAGTTCTTCAGCTTCGGTTTCTTTAGCGATCATTGCGAAGCGCGGATAAACATTTTTCGCAAAGGTGTCGAGTACGCGCGCAGCAAGCTGGGAGCAGATGCCACCATTTGTTTCGTCGGCGATACGCCGGAAGATATAAAAGCGGCTCGCGGAGCGGGGGCACAAGTGGTTGCCGTAAGCACCGGCACGTTCAGTTCCGCAGAATTATCGTGCCACGACCCGGACGCCTGCCTGAGTTCCTGCCAGGAGTTGTTACGCTAGCCGGGCCCGATCCGATCAGTTTTTCAAGTTCCTTTTTGTTTCGCACGGAAATCGCCTGCAATGCGGATTGCGCTAGCGCGACGTAAACGTCGCGAGCGACAGGAGATTTCTGCAATATTCGCAGATGCTCGCGAACAACCGCGGCGTCTCCTCGCACGAGCGGTCCACTTAAAGCTCCAGCGGGCCCGAATTTCTCGTAATTTGAGAGTGTCTGCCGCACAATAGGCAACATTTTTCTTCGCGCATCTCCGGGCGAAAAACCCGCCATGCCGGCCACGTGCTCCGCAGTTACCAGCAGCGCAATGAGCAAAGGTGACGCGAAGCCTCCCCAAGCGTGGTAGGCAGCTTTGTCTTGCTTGTTGAGATGGAAACTATTCCCGCTGAGATCACGCACAATCCGCCGCGCAATGCTAATCGCCGCCGCATCGCCCTCAAGCGCAAACGGTACGCCCTTCAGTGAAGGAACTGACGCTGGGACAAAGGTCATCAGCGGATGAACGGAAGCTACCGCTGCCCCGCGGTGCCGAAGTGCATCCAGTTCGTCGCTGGCTAGCGCCCCGCTGGAATGAAAAGCGACCTTCCTCTTCCAAGATGTCAGTGAAGCAATTTTGTTGGCAACACTGGCGATCTCGCGATCAGGAACGCAGAACCAGACTAGATCGGCATCCAGTTCGGCACTCCGCAGACTTGCGACCTTCGCTTTTATCTCCCGTGATAGCTTACG
>DAIMDJ010000106.1:0-2745 GCA_036725905.1 Terriglobales bacterium | reverse complement strand
GCTAAAGCCCGTGTGCTCTCCTCCCGCGAGGTATATCGCGGGCCGGTTTTCTGGGTCACCTCCGACGAAGTCATTGAGCCTGCCGGGGTACGCGTTCGCCGAGATATTGTCCGCCACTCCGGATCGGTGGTCATTCTCGCGCTGGATGAGAGCAGCGCCCAGCCCAAAATCCTGCTGGAACGCCAATACCGCCACGCTGCCGAGCAGTTCTTATGGGAGTTGCCGGCCGGCCGCATCGACGCGGGCGAAAGCGAACTAACCGCCGCCAAACGCGAACTGCTGGAAGAAACCGGGTACGCCGCCACCCGCTGGAAGCGGGTGCTCAGATTCTTCGCGACCCCCGGCTTTGTCGCTGAACCCATGTCCGTCTACCTAGCCCGGGATCTCAGACAAGGAAAAGCTCAACCCGAAGAAGACGAAGTGATCCAGCTAAGGTTTCTTCCTGTTAACCAGGCAGTTAACTGGGTCCTGCGCGGCACCATTCGTGACGCTAAGACTATTGCTTCCATTCTCTGGCTGAAGCAGAGCCGAATCGGTCCCAAAGCCGCACAGAAGGCCCGTTCTAAGTGATTCTCTCCCTTGACAGCCCCAACCCCTAGCAGCAAAATTGCAACCAAATGCAAGGCACGGCCTCGGTGCAGAAGAGTACGTGCCCGAGGGGGCGTAAGTGGAACGTTTGAAAGGTACGGTGAAATGGTTTAACAACGCAAAAGGCTACGGATTTATCGGGCGCGACGAAGGGCCCGATGTTTTTGTGCACTACAGCGCGATTACCTCCGAAGGTTATAAGAGTCTCCAAGAAGGTGATCACGTTGAGTTCGAAATCATCCAGGGACAGAAAGGCCCACAGGCGGCAAACGTAAACAAGGCTTCCTAGCAACTCCTCGCAGGACAATCAAGCCGGCACGAACTGCGCCTCCTTTAGTTGAAGTGTACCCAGCAGAGCTGACTGGTGATCCGCTCTAGCTCTCCCGCCCCCAACTTGTTTAATCTTTAATTCTGCATGGATAATAAAGCCATCGCCGGAATTCTCTACGAAACTGCCGATCTGCTCGAAATCGACGGACAGGATTCTTTTCGTATCCGCTCCTACCGTAATGCAGCCCAGGCGATCGAAGCCCTGCCACAGCAGATTTCAGAGCTGATCGACGAACCCAAGAAAATTCTGGAGATTCCCGGCATCGGCAAGGGCATGCTGACGAACATGCAAGAGATGTTCAAAGAAGGCCGGCTCTCGCTGCATGCCGAGTTGCTGAAAAAGTATCGGCCCTCCATGCTCGATCTTCTGAAAGTTCAAGGCCTCGGGCCCAAGACGATCGCTCTGATCTGGAGCGCCTACCAGGTCTGCGATCTCGAAGGCGTGGAGAAACTGGCGCGTGAGGGCAAGATTCGCATCCTGCCGCGCATGGGCGAAAAGCACGAAGCCAAGCTGCTCAAAGCCATTGAAGATTACCGCCGCATCGCCGGACGCTTTCTACTCGACGCTGCCGAGCGCGAGGCGCAGAAAATTGTAGATCACCTGAAAGATTTTCCCGGCGTGGAGAAAGTTACTCCTGCCGGATCTTTGCGCCGCGGACGCGAAACCGTCGGTGATCTCGATATTCTCGTCACCGGCAAAGCCTGCTGCGACGATGCTGAGCGCGACAAGCTAGTCGAACATATCATCAAGCTGCCCGGTCTGATGGAGATCATCGCGCGCGGCGAGAATAAAGTCAGCTTCCGCCTGCGCGGAGGCATGCAGGTCGACGTGCGCCTGTTGCCTCCCGAGTCGTTCGGCGCGGCCATGCAATACTTCACCGGATCGAAAGCCCACAACGTGGCTTTGCGGCAGCGCGCTCTCAAGATGGGCTACACGCTCAGCGAATACAGCCTGGCGCGGCTCGACGATCAAAAAGTCGCGGCAGGAAAAACCGAACGGGAGATTTACGCAAAGCTGAAGCTCGACTACATCCCTCCCGAACTGCGCGAGAATCAGGGCGAAATCGATGCCGCCGAGAAGCATTCCTTGCCGGCGCTGATTTCAGTGGAAGATCTCCAGGGCGACATCCACATGCACACTGTCGAAACCGACGGCCGCAACACCATTGAGGAAATGGCCGAAGCCGCCAGGGCGCATGGGTACAAGTACATGGCCATCACCGATCATTCCAAGAACCTCGCCTTCGCCAATGGACTGGATGACAAGCGCGCCGTCGAGCACATCACGCGCATTCGCAAAGCAGCCGAAAAGATCGACGGCATCAAGATTTTCCCCGGAATCGAGGTCGATATTCTGGCCGACGGCACGCTCGATCTGTCCGACTCAGTTCTGGAGCAAATGGACATCGTGATCGCCAGCGTGCACTCCCACTTCAATCAGACTCCGCTGGAGATGACCGACCGCCTGCTCAAAGCCATCCACAACCCGAATACTTCTCTGATCGGCCATCCCACCGGCCGCATTCTTCTCCGCCGCGACGCTTACGGCTTCGATCTCGACGCCGTGCTGCGCGCCGCCGCCCAGAAGAAAGTTGCGATGGAACTGAACGCCTATCCCGACCGGCTGGATTTGTGCGATCGCCATCTGCGCCGCGCGAAAGAATTGGGTGTAAAGATCGTCATCAATACAGACTCGCACCACACCACTCATATGGAAAAGATTCGCTACGGAGTCGTCCAGGCCCGCCGCGCCTGGCTCACAAAAGATGACGTACTCAACACGCTGCCCGCCGCGAAGTTCGGGAAGGCGATGAAGCATGAGTGGAA
>DAIMDJ010000105.1:4681-8132 GCA_036725905.1 Terriglobales bacterium | reverse complement strand
GCGACGATTCACGTCAAAAGTTGCCTATTCACATGGCAGAAATGCTCCAGGAAATCTGCAGCGATGCCGACTTCGAAGCGCAGAGCCGAAACTCCAACGTTATCTGCGTGATTGACTGCGATCCAGTCCTCATAGGATCCCCAACGCTTCTGTACAGCGCTATCGAAAATGTGGTGCGAAACGGAACCCGTTACACGCGGGAGGGTACGGCAGTCGAGGTTTGTCTCGAGCGGGCGGATACCACTATCCAACATGAAGCCATCATCCGCGTAGCCGATTCCGGTCCCGGCGTTCCGGAAGAATCCCTGAGCAAGATTTTTCGTCCCTTCTACCGAATTGACGACGCTCGCGGTCGCCAAACTGGTGGCGTCGGTCTCGGACTTGCTATCACGGATCGAGTCGTTCGCCTGCACGGCGGAACCGTCCATGCCGAGAATCGTCCCGAAGGCGGACTGGTCGTCGAAATTCGCTTGCCGGCGACTCCAGCGCAACCCGATATCGCCGGTCTTAAGGAAGCAGCACCCGAAATCGAGGAGCATGCAACATAGATTCGTGCAAGTTGGCTGCTCAATCGAAATTTTGGCTGCCGCTCCGAGAACGCAAACTTCCCTTAAGCGCCTGCTGCTGAATGGCGATCCCTGCTTCTAAAGATCACAGCCTGTAAAATAAAAAATGCGCCATGGCAACTACGACAACGCCTGTCTCTGAGATTCGGAAAATCCACCCCGTCCGGCGAACGGCCGGATTTCTGGTGATCGTTGTCTTGGTCGCAGTTCTGGGTGCCATTGCCTGGTTTTATTCCGTGGCTCGGTCTGCGTTGCCGCAACTGGAGGGAACCATCAGAGTTCCGGGACTATTCGCCCCTGTTCGCGTGATTCGAGACATTCATGGTGTTCCGACCATCGAGGCGGAGAGTTTGAGCGATTTGTATTTTACGCAGGGATATGTAATTGCGCAGGATCGCCTCTGGCAGATGGATGGAATGCGCCGATTTGCCGCGGGAGAGCTGGCCGAAGTTTTGGGCAGCGGTTTAATCGAGCGTGATCGAGAGCAAAGAATACTGGGCCTGCGATTCGCCGCTCGCAGGGCTTTGGAAGTCATCTCTCCCGAGGAGCGTTCCTATTTCGACGCGTACGCGCGTGGCGTCACAGCTTATATCGAATCGCGTCATGACCGGCTGCCGCTGGAATTCCGTATCCTCCGCTATTCCCCGCGCACCTGGACTGCGGAAGACTCCATGCTGATCTCGGCGCTAATGATTAAAGACCTGAATCACTATCCCTACAAAGACGCATTGGCCCGCGAGAAAATTCTCGCAAAGTTAGGCCCGGAGCTCACTACCGATCTGTTTGTGAACACCTCCTGGCACGACCGGCCGCCGACTGCATCACGACCCACGCTGGGTAATCAGAAGAATGATGATGAAGAAGAGGAGGAGATCGAGACAGAAAAGGGAATTTCAATTACTTGGAGAACCCCAGCATTCGATTCCGATTCCCGCTTGCTGCTCGGGTCGAATAACTGGGTCGTCTCCGGAGCGCACACCGTCTCAGGTAAGCCGCTGCTCTCGAACGATCCGCATCTGGGTCACCAGATGCCCAATCTGTGGTACGAAGTCCATTTACGTTCGGGCAAATTAGATGTCGCTGGCGTGGCGCTGCCTGGAACGCCAGCCGTAATCCTCGGGCACAACCAGCGCATCGCCTGGGGATTCACGAATGTCGGACCAACTGTCGAGGACCTTTACCTGGAAACTTTCAACAGTGACGGGCAATATCTTACGCCACAGGGTTGGAAGCATCCCCAGCGTCGGCAGGAAATTATCCACGTGAAAGGCAAGCCTGACGTTGCCGTTGACGTGGTGGTTACGCGTCATGGGCCGATCATCACCGAACTGATCAGAGGCGAAACCCGCCAGGTGGCTCTGCGCTGGACGGCGTACGAAGGAGCACGCAGTCCATTCTTTGATCTCGATTCTGCGCAGAACTGGCAGGAGTTCCGCGCCGCCCTTTCGAAGTTCGACGCGCCCGGACAAAACGTCGTCTACGCCGACGTTGACGGGAACATCGGCTATCAAGCCAGCGGGAAAATTCCCATTCGCGCCTCAGGCGATGGCAGCCTGCCGGAAAACGGCAGCGACGATGCGCACGAGTGGACCGGTTACATTCCCTTCGAAAAACTGCCCAACGTTTTCAATCCAGCTTCAGGAATCATCGCAACAGCTAATGGCCGAATTGCCCCAGATAACTATCCATATTCGATCAGCACTGGCTGGGAATCCCCTTGGCGCACCTCGCGTATTTACCGGGTCCTCGAATCTGGGAAGAAATTTTCCGCGGCAGACATGCTGGAGCTACAGACCGACATCTATTCCGAATTCGAGCGCTATTCTGCCGAGCGGTTTGTGTATGCGGTCGATCATGCCAATGGTGCATCAGCTCGAAGCAAGCAGGCCGCGGAAATCATGCGTAATTGGGACGGCCGTATGAGCGGGAACTCGCCGGCGCCGGTACTCGCCTCTCGCGCTCGCTACGAACTCATGCGCCTGCTGCTCGAGCCAAAACTCGGTCCCGCGCCGGACTCAGATACGAAGCATGGCGTTCTTAGCTGGAAAACCTATAACTGGGGCATGGAGTCGGTCTGGCTGGAAAATGTTTTCTTGCATCAGCCCAAACGCTGGCTTCCCGAGAAATTCTCCAACTATGACGATCTGCTCACAGCCGCCGTCGAGAATGCGGTCAGCGGAGATGATGTTCCGAAAGACCTCAGCAAGTGGGACTGGGGAAGTTATCATCCTCTCGAAATTCAACACCCCATCCTAAGTCAAATTCCAATATTGCGGCGCTGGACTGCGCCGGGTTTGCAATCGCAATCCGGCAGCGGCTTTACCGTGAAAGCCGTAACCAGGCACGCTGGGCCCTCCGAGCGCATGACGGTTGACTTGGCTGATTTCGACCACTCCACGCTGAACATCGTGAACGGGGAGTCAGGAAACTTTCTCAGTTCCAATTACATGGACCAGTGGAAGGCGTGGTACGAGGGCTACACGTTCCCATTCCCATTCTCGATGCAAGCAGTGGAAAATGCGCGGGTGCATGAGCTGAGATTGCAGCCATGAGGTATTTATGGCTGAGGTCCGCAGTCTGAGGTCCCGAAGTCCGCTTCTAATCCACTAACTTCACGTCCACGGCCTGTCCGATGATATCGATCTGGTTGGCTTGCAGCTTATCGGTGGTGGTGTCGTAAATGCGCAACTCGTCGTTCTCGCAAACATACACAACGTTGCGCGTGGTGATCGGCTGAATACCAGTCACATCGCCGGTATCTGAAGAAAAATTGACCTTGGATTGGTTGGTATCAAAAATCGAGAGGCACCCAGTGCTGCACGTCCGGGCACCGATGAAAAGCTGCCCATTCGCACCCATCTCCATGCGATTGTGATAACCATCGG
>DAIMDJ010000105.1:0-4581 GCA_036725905.1 Terriglobales bacterium | reverse complement strand
CCGATGAAAAGCTGCCCATTCGCACCCATCTCCATGCGATTGTGATAACCATCGGTAATGAAAATTGGACTCTGGTTGCTCACAGTCATGGAAGTCGTATCAATGACGCTCAACGTGCCGCAGGTTTGTCCCGCAGTACCAGAGGGGCACGACGTACCAGGAGGCGTTCCAGCGACAAACAAGGTGGTGCCCGACAACATCCCGATCGTGGCGGCCTCAACCGCAAGCGGCAATCCCGGCGCGTTGGTATTCATATTCAGTGCAGTGACGCCGGCGGTCGTTCCTGTGCATTCCGCTCCACAATTCAATATGTACGCCGTGTTGTCGTCGCTGGAGAAAACGCCCCCCACCGGATGATCGTACTCTGCCGGATCCACAGGAAACTCAAACACCGGATTCTGGCTGGTCCCGATGAGGCTGGGTGTGATTAATGCGAGTCCGGAGAACGTACCAATCGGGTTGCCGAACACCAGCACCCGATTACCATTGTGGCTCACCGCTACAAAACGCGCGCCCGGCACAGGAAGGGTGGCGGTGATGGTATTGGTATTCAGATTCAGCACCTGGACCACTCCCTGACTTCGTCCGTTAACCGAAGCACTTGGCACGGCCACATATCCGGTGACATTATCTGGTGAAACCACCATGCTTTCGCTTGGCCCAGGCAGAGAAAGAGCCGACCCCACGACTGCTTCCTGGGCATTGTTGATGATAGCGATGGAGTTGTTACCTCCACTACCGCCACCATAAACCAGGGTGAAGCGCTTATTCGGGAACATCGCCATCAATCCCGGCTGAGCAGTGGACAGGCTTATCGGCCCGGAGAGTTTATCGTTGAGCGCATCAATCACTTCGATGACGGGTGTAGACCCAAAACCCGTGGGCCGCAAAGGATTGGTCACGAAGGCGCGCAGCTTCAGTCCCGTGGTGTTCCTATTGTTGGAGCTGGGGTTGGAGTAGTTTGCGCACGAAACCAGGAACAATGTTCCAAGCAGGACGAAAATAGGCGCGGCCTTCTCTTTCAAACCGGGGACTCCGAAACGCATGAGGGATGGAGAGTTAGATGCAAAGAGGTGGATTATAGCAGAGCAGAAGTTGTGGTATTCGCTGTGGGCCGCCAAAGCGCTATCGTACTAGTTACCTGGACCACCAAGGACACGAAGTTACACAAAGGTTGCCCGCTAAGGGCTTTCTTCGTGTTCCTTCGGGCCCTTCGTGGTTAAATCCGGATACAGCCCGGCATAGAAGGTCCAGTGGATGCAAAACCGGCGGTCATCCTGTATTCTCGAATGAAAATGAGTGCTGATTTCCTAACTCGGCTGCAGAAATCTGCCGTCCTGTGCGACGGCGCTATGGGAACCCTGCTATACAGCAAAGGAATCTTCATCAATCGCTGCTATGACGAGCTGAACTTGTCACAGCCGGACTTGATCCGCGGTGTCCATCGCGAATATTTGCAGGCTGGTGCGGAGATTATTGAAACCAATACTTTTGGTGGAAATTCATTTCGTCTGGCCCGGCACAGCATGGCCGACCGGGTTCACGAAGTAAATCTTGCCGGAGCCCGGCTCGCCCGTGAGGCAGCCAAGAGCTTCGATGGGTGGGTCGGTGGGTCTGTAGGTCCGCTTGGCATCCGTATCGAGCCGCTCGGCAAGACGTCGTTCGAAGAGGCCCGCGCCGCATTCCGCGAACAGATCGCTGCTCTGGTCGAAGGCGGCGTCGATCTCATCATTTTGGAGACGTTCGGCTACATCGAGGAACTCCATCAGGCGCTGTTGGCCGCGCGTGACGTGAACCCGAATGTTCCGGTTGTTGCGCAGGTGACCATCGATGAAGACGGTAACTGCCTCGACGGCTCCACGCCTGAGATATTTGGCCCCCGCCTTACCGAGTGGGGTGCCGACGTCATTGGGTGCAATTGCAGCGTAGGTCCAGTTGCGATGCTGGATGCCATTGAGCGCGTGCGTGCTGTCACGTCGCTGCCTCTGGCCGCGCAACCCAACGCCGGAATCCCGCGATCAGTCGAAGGCCGAAACATTTATTTGTGCTCGCCCGAATATATGGCGAGCTACGCTCGAAAATTTGTGACCGCCGGTGTGCGGCTGGTCGGCGGATGCTGCGGAACCACTCCCGATCATATTCGCGTAATGAAGTCTGCCCTCAGGGCGGGTGAAGCCCGATCCAAAACCGCCGTTGCGCAGGTCAAAAGCGGCACCGGACCCGTCCCGATTCCTGCGGTGCCTATGGAACAGCGTTCCCGCCTGGGGCAGAAGTTGGCCAACGGCGACTTCGTTACCATGGTGGAAATTGTTCCTCCTAAAGGCACGGACATTCACAAGGAACTCGACGGTGCCCGCTTTTTAAAATCGGTCGGAGTGGATGGCATAAACATTCCTGATAGTCCGCGAGCTTCAGCTCGTATGAGCAATCAGGCTTTGTCGTTGCTGGTCCAGCGGGAAGCCGGGATCGAGGCTGTCCTGCACTACACCTGCCGTGATCGCAACGTGTTGTGTATTCAATCCGATCTGCTGGGAGCAGCAGCGACCGGCATACGCAATCTGATCTGCATCACCGGCGATCCGCCAAAAATGGGCAATTACCCCGACGCCACAGCGGTCTTCGACGTCGACGCAATCGGGCTGGTGAACATCGTACACAACCTGAACCGTGGCCTCGATATTGGCGGAAACCCGATTGGCGCAGGCACGGATTTTGTGATCGGCGTAGGGGCGAACCCTGGCGTGCCCAATCTCGATGAGGAAGTCCGGCGTTTCGAATACAAAGTCGAAGCCGGCGGTGAGTACGCCGTTACCCAACCTGTCTTTGATCTTTCGCTGCTGGAAAATTTTCTTCGCCGGATCGAGCATTGCCGGATTCCCGTAGTCGCAGGGATCTGGCCGCTGGTCAGCGTGCGCAACGCCGAGTTCATGAAAAACGAACTCCGTGTGTCAGTGCCTGACTCAATTCTAGAGCGCATGGCCAAAGCTAAGAATCCGGAGGCGGCGCGCGAGGAGGGAATAGCAATCGCCCGCGAAATGTTGACCGCCGTACGAGATCTGGTGCAGGGAGCACAGATCAGCGCACCTCTAGGACGCTACGCCTCTGCAGTAGATGTCCTCGAAGCGCTCGGGACCGCTCGCCCAGCCGCATCAGTGTAGTTCTTTGGGAATTCGTGTCGTGCCCTCCGCAGTTAAACCGCTCTCAGCCGCAGAGCGGCCGCCGGATTTCCACAGGCTTCCCGAGATGCCGACGGCGGATCACAAGACGACCATTGCCTCCTCAGCCATACAGTTTTTACCCGATATTCGGAGGGCAAAAACGGGATACAATAGCTTAGGAGTTTCTCCACTTGGCCAAATTTGAAGATTGTCTCCAACGCCTGGAAAAGATTGTCCAGGAATTGGAAAAGGGTGAAGTGCCCCTGGAAAAATCTTTGACGCTCTTCGAGGAGGGTATGAAGCTTTCCTCTTCATGCCGCAAGGAACTCGAGGAAGCTGAAGGCAAGGTGGAAATTCTGCTGAAGCAGAATGGGAAGCTCCAGGCCGAGCCATTCGAGTCCCTGACTGAAAAGACGCCGGCACGCGGGTAGCTGACGCCTTACGTCGTCACTCGTAATTTTGAACGTCTGCACCGTTATCACGCCGTGAAGCGATGCAGCCTGTACACCGCAGACGACGGTGAAATTTCAGAGGGAAATATGCCGTTCTCAAGTGTTGTCCTCCTCCAGAGTGATCCAGTACTGACGCAATCCTTGATGTCTTCTTTGTGCAATTCGTTCCGTTCGGTTCACATCGCGCCGTCACTGGACGACTTGCGCTCTAGCGTTGCCAAACACCGGGCCGATGTTGCGATCGTCGACATAGAACGTGCATCGATCTCCGATGTACACAGGCTCTCCAGCGAATTTCCGGGAGTGGGTATTGTGTGCACGCATCGGCTCGCGGACGAAGAGATGTGGACTGAAGCTCTGAGCGCTGGCGCAGCCGACATTTGTCCGTCCAACGACACGCGTAGCATCATCACTGCGGCCAAGCGCAGCGCCGGCATGATGCATTCAGCCGCCGCCTGAAAATCATTGCTGATCGGTTGAAAGGACGCCCTTGCGGCGTCCTTTTAGTCTTTCACCAAAAGCTCTCGACTACTGCCTCCGGCCGGCATACGGTGGTGGTGCGGTTTGATTGTCATCCTGAACAAGCGTTCTTGGCGCAGCGAAGGATCTGGGCGAGCCGCGCGAAGCGTCGCGTTTCTTGCGACGCAATAATCGCGCGTTTGGCTCGCTAGCTTATCAAACTGCACCACTACCTGCCTCCGCTCCTCGCATGTGACAATTCCTCGCTTGCTATACTCAACCCTCATGCTCAAAGAGATCTTGGAACAGGGGCAAAGCCTGACTGACGCAGCTTTGGACCGCCTGCTGCCGCCTGAGACGCAGCATCCTGTTTCCATTCACAAAGCCATGCGGCACAGCGTATTCGCCGGCGGCAAGCGGCTGCGCCCGATTCTGTGCATCGAGGCAGGCCGCATGGTTGCCGGTGCGATTCCTGCCGGAATTGATGATCTCGGCGCCGCGCTTGAAATGCT
>DAIMDJ010000104.1:4665-8136 GCA_036725905.1 Terriglobales bacterium | reverse complement strand
GGCTGTCCTGATATCCGAGCTTGTACCCGGAAACGAAAGCCAGCCGATCTGGCTCTGCGCTCCAGCGCGCGCTCCGGATGTGCGGTTTGCTCCCGTGCTGCGCATCCAGCTTGCCTTGATATACGCCGTCGCGAAAAGCCGCATTGCTTGCAAAACGCACGATTTCGGGCCGGGGTGGACGAATGTTTAGGTGCCCAGCAGTCAGCGCCAGACCGGCTGCTCCACACAGAATTGCAAAAGTCGCCTTCGCTCGAGACAGGTCCATGGTGTCTTTTTCCTCAGTTGTCCTAGATTTTTGAAGTAGTGGCTGCTCTGATTAGAAGCACCTGGCGATAACTTGGTGTAAAGATCGTGTAAAGGGCGTGTAAAAGTTTGGAAAGTAAAAAGGCCGCCCACATGATGTACATCCGTGGCGAGGCACGGGAACAGGGACGTTGGACGAACTGATTCGTCCGAACCCATATCTGTCGGGTGATCGAAGCGTTCGTGGGACGGCTGGATATGGCCCAGTTGGGCTTTGTCCGTGAGGAACCGACCGAGACCAGATTGCGCTGGCGATGTAAGCTCCCGCAATCTTCGGCGAACAACAATCAAAAACAAATAAGCGATGTCCGGCGTTTCCGAACATCGCTTTCTCCTACTTGTTGCCGGCCCGTTTCGTAACAGGCTGTGCGGGCGGCGGCCCTTACACGAGGACGACGAGAATCTATTTCTTGGGAGCGATGGCGTCCTTGGCTGATTTAGCGAGGTAGAACTTTGCCGTAGTTTTTGCCTTGATCTGGATGGGCTCTCCAGTCTGCGGATTGCGCCCCATGCGCGCCTTGCGATGCACTTTTTTCAGTCGGCCAAGGCCGGGAACTACGAAGAGACCGTTCTTCTTGGTCTCCTTAACTGCAGTGTCGGTCAAGTGTTCGAGAAAAGTCGCTGCTGTCTTGTTGTTCGTGCCCACTTTTTCCGCCAAATGGCGGACGAGTTGGGTCTTGGTCATGCCTGAAGCCATGATTCCTCCTCTGATTGAAAGTTCAATTTTCCTGCGATTTCCGCATATTACACCATAGCTCCTGTGGAAAAACAGCGCCAAACCCGCATTTTAAGCGGTTTTTTTTCATTTCAGAGGTCTGAACGCCGCTAACAATCGAGGTTTCAGCCATCGGCGGCTCCAAAACCGGCGATTCTGCTTTGCTAGCTGCGGCAGCCTGCCAGCTACTGGCGAGCGTCCCGCTCGCCCAACGGTCCGAAAGAATGGGGGCGTTATCGTTCTCTGGCATAATCTTCTCAAGGAGAATTACTGAGTGAGTTGTGCGATTTGCGAAAAGCGCAAGGAGAAGCGCTTCTGCCCCGCTGTGCATGGCCGGATTTGTCCGCAGTGTTGCGGCGAGCAGCGCGAGGTGACGCTCGATTGTCCCAGTGACTGCGTCTACCTTCAGCAGGCGCGCGAACACGAGAAACCGCGTCCAATGGCTGAATTGGATCGGCCGGCTCTGTTCCTTCAAATAGAGATCGGCGATCAATTCTTATATGAACATGAGCATCTCATCATGGGCCTGACTTACGCCTTGGCGAAGAGCGCACGCGGCGATCGCACGCTCAAGGATGCCGATCTGATTGCCGGGCTCACCGCCATGACGAAAAGTTATGAGACCCTGGTCAATTCCGGACTGCACTACGAGAGTCAGACTGCCAGCATGAGTCAGCAGGCAGTAGTAGCGGAGGTGCAGAGAATGATCAAGGAGTACCGAGAAGCCGAGCAGAAGCACTTGGGCTATACCCGCCTGCGTGATTCAGACGTGCTGCGGACGCTGGTATTCGTCTTGCGCATGGCGCATGGGCGCACGTCGGGACGACCCAAATCCCGCGCCTTTGTCGATTTCCTATTTGGACAATTTCCCGATAAAGAGTCTGCTGTGCTTGCGCCGCAAGAAGCACGCAGCAGCATCATCGTGCCGTAGCGCTGTCAACTTCTTCTACGCAGGTTCACGCGGATGTGCACAGATTAGGTATGAGGCTTTCTTTCACGCTCATTCGCGTTGATCCGCGGAGAAGAATTTTCTATCCGCCTCACCGGCTGCCCCGGCGGTAAAGCATCTCGCAGCTCCCGAACTGTCCGCTTGAACACGGGGTGCCTGACCTCAGGTGCGATCTCGATTAATGGTTCCAGCACGAACCGTCGCTGGTGCATTGCGGGATGAGGGACCACGAGTTCTTTCGTGTCGATGATCGAATTTCCGAAGAGCAGGATATCGATATCGATGATGCGCGGACCTTTTTTCTCGAGACGCCGGCGGCCCATTTGCCGCTCCAGATCAAGGATTCCGGACAGCAGTTGCCTTGGCATCTTTTCAGTGCCGAGTTTGACGACGCAATTCAGGAACCAAGGCTGAGCGGCGAATCCTACCGGCTCGGTCTCGTAAAACGAAGATACGGCCTCGACGCGGCCCAATGCAGCGAGACCTGTAATGGCGATATTCAGGTTGGCGGCACGATCATCAAGGTTAGAGCCGAGCGAGAGGTAGACGTCTTTGTACACGGGAATAGTTTCCCGATTCTGGCCTTTGCTTTCCAGAACAAAATGCTGAATTTGAGCTCGGCGAGTTTGGTCTCGGAACCGTCGCGCAAATGGTCAATTACCTCAGTTACTTTTGGGGGTCCAGGATCGAGGCTAACATCAATGCATCATGCCGTTGGAGTCGCTTCTCGTGAGCCGTGATCCGCAGGTGATTCGCGTCCTGCGGCCGGCCCTGGAGAAACTAGCTATAGAAGTGGAAATTTGCCGGGGCGCAGACTCGGGTAGCGAAATTCTTTCATGCGAAAAATTTGACGCAGTTATCGTCGACTGCGACGACCTGCACGGTGGCTTGGGAGTGCTCGAAACCTTGCGCCGGACTGCCAGCAACCGGAACTCCATCACATTCGCAATTCTGAATGGACACACCACTACCCGGGAAGCTTTTCAGATGGGCGCTAATTTTGTATTGCAGAAACCGGTCTCAGCGGTAAGCGCAACGCGGTGTTTCGGCACGGCGATTGGCCTGATGCTACGCGAGCGCCGGCGATATTTCCGGCACCCGGTAGAAATTCCGGTCACGTTAGTTTTTGGCGAGGGTCAACAACTGAAAGCGACAGCCACTAATCTCAGTGAGGGCGGCATGGCTGTTTTTTTCAGGGGCAAGCTTCCCAAGGGCGGACTTTCCAATGTAGCTTTTCGATTGCCGGGCGGCGAAATTCCGTTGGAGCCCAAAGCTCAAATTGCATGGATCGATGGTAGCGGTCGCGTGGGGTTGCGCTTCATCGAGCTGCCCGCAAAAACACGCGAGCAACTCGACTCTTGGTTGACTGCGCAGCCCGAGAAACCGGCGAAGAAGATTTAGTCGCCAACGGGTCTACTCCAAGTACCTATGTAATTGTCACGGGCACCCAGCTTGGAACTTGTGGATTTTTTATCCTGCCTTCACCCTAAAGCAATATCCCAAA
>DAIMDJ010000104.1:0-4565 GCA_036725905.1 Terriglobales bacterium | reverse complement strand
GTATGTCCGAGGGCGCCGCTGCTTGCGAATTCCTGCTTTGTGAATGGCATCAATGAACGGTCGGGCACTGCCATCCAGAATTGGCAGCTCCAGATTATCCAATTCGACGATGGCATTATCGATGCCGCAGCCGATACATGCCGAGAGCACGTGCTCAGTGGTGGAAATCAGGACGCCTTTTTTCATCAAGCTCGTGGCATAGCTGACTCGGGCAACGTTGCGGCTTACTGCTTCCACCTCGAAACCATCGAGATCGACGCGTCGGAAGACTACACCCGTGCCAGGCGGCGCCGACAATATCCGCAATTGAACCGGAGCCCCACTATGCAGGCCGATGCCGCGGCATTCTACAGGTGTACGGATTGTCTGTTCTTGTTTCAATCCCCGATCTAGTATCTAGTGTTTGATGAGGAGATTACAGCCAAGGTAACAAAGTGTCACTGTGTCTAATTGGCCACACTTCGTGGCGCGAAGGAAACGGCCTTTCCTTGCTGTAATGTCATCTTCTACACGCGACAGGGTTTTCTGCTGTTTCCCCATCCTCGAATGGAGGGCATGTTAATCTTTGATTAACCACAAATTCTGATGGGACTCAACGAGCGGGGACGCCCTTGTTCGGATCATAAGTGACTTGGACCTCAAACTTGGAATCGCTTATGCCCTGATTGTAGGTCACGGTAGTTAAGAATCGCTGGTTCGCCATATCGCCGTTGTAGGTGCGAGTCACCGTATGCGGCGTCATGGTGTTTTGCACTGGACGATAGTTGTCATAGATCTCTTCTTCTATGTTCCGCTCCTTGTCGGTAGGGTCGCGCCAGGAAAAACTCTTCTTCACCGGGAGGTGGTCATTGGAATCAATGTACAAGGTCACGCCTTCGTTTTTGGCGTTCATAACGGTGATCTGGTCAACCGATTTCCCTTCCGTGACTGCCTGCCCTTCGTAGAAAAGCGCAACTCTGGGTTCGGTGAGCCACTGTCGCAGTACGCGATCGAGAGCGTAATGCTGTCGTCGCAAATAATCGCTTAGCTCTTTCGTGTCCAGCGGGCGCGTGCCTTTGAACGTGACCTCGTATCCTTTATCACCGTTATAGACATAAACCACGTCGCGCTTGGGGGTCAACTCCACCCGGTCTTTGTCGGGATATTTGTAGAAGCGCCAAAAACGGACACCGAAGCTGTTAGGCTGACCATGATGAAAACTAAAAGTCCTGCCTTCCTGGGTGATGTCGTGAATGTTTAAGTACGCCTGGCCGCCGAGGGCCTGAATCGCGGCATCGAGAATGGTCTTGGCCTTGCGTGAGTTCTCCTGATCGACAGGAATCGGCTGAGACGGAGGGGCAACGGCTTGCGGCAACGCCAGTTCTGCTAACAGTAAAAACGTCACTAGAAGTTTCATTTGTGCAGAAAGTTAGATGCCTGAAAGAACGGGCTGATGTCGGCCGTGCGCAAAGTAGAGGCGTTTGCGCTTTTACCCTACCAGCACCGCCCCGCCATTTACGTTAAATACCTCTCCGGTAATAAAGCCAGCATGATTAGTGCAGAGAAACAAAATGGGCGCCGCAATCTCCTCGGGCTTGGCCGCCCGGCCGAGAGGGATGACCGAAAAGATGGCCTTACTAGTTTTTGGGTTGTGCAGCGCGGTCGCAGACATGTCGGTATCTACCCACCCCGGCGCCACCGAGTTTACATATATGGCATGGCGCGCTAGCTCCGTCGACAGGCCCTTGACCATGCTGATAAGCGCGCCTTTGGTAGCAGCATAATCGCAGTGAAAGGCTTCGCCGCGTTGTCCGGCGGTTGAGCTGACCAGCACGATGTGTCCGGCAGCCGCTCCCGATCTCTTTTGACTCTTCATCTGTGCAACCGAATGCTTGATCAGCGCGAACACGCTGTCGAGATTGATAGCGACGGTGCTGCGCCATTGCGCGTCGGACATCTTCTCAATGGGAGCATCTTCCGGAGGCCATACTCCGTGGTTCGCGACCAAAATATCAAGCCGCCCAAAACGCTTAACGGTAGCTTCGACCAATTCTTGCGCTGTTCCAGTGCCGGAAAGATTGCAGTGGATGGCCGCACAGTTCTTTTTCCCCAGTTCTTTGACCAGCCGTTCCGACTGCGTCTTGGATTTTTCGTAATTGAACATGACGCGAGCCCCAGCCGCCACGAACATCCGGACCGCCGCCGCGCCAATGCCGCGTGAACCCCCTGTGATCAGTGCAACCTTACCGCTGAGCGAAAGAGTGATGGGCATGGAGAAATAGTTTCCAGTTTCCGAGTTTTAGTTTCAAGTCGAGAACCCAGCTTTCCATTTTCGCAGAAGATCGCTTTTTCCCGCCTGGACCGAAACCCTAATTTCTGATTCCGCTAAAGCAGAACCGGAATCTGGCCGAAAGAACATGTGTGGGCGTGTCCATGCACGACATAATTTGAAACTTCGGGCACCCCCAGAGAAGCTTATGTCCATCGTGATGCGGCTTATCCCTGCGTCCATAGCAGCGAAGCCGCTGCCGCGAGCGGCACAAATTATCACGTTGCTGTCTATTTTCGCGACAGTGCCGCTTGCGACGGCAAATCTCCTTGCGCAACAGCAAACGCAAGACCTCGGCGAAGCCAGCTTGGAAGAGCTGGCAAATATCACGGTTTACACCGCATCGCGACATATACAGAAGGTCACCGACGCTCCCTCCTCGGTCACAGTAATCACCAGAGACGAGATCCAGAAATACGGTTACCGCACCCTTGCTGACATTTTGCGTAGCGTGCGCGGTTTCGATATCACCTACGACCGCAACTTTACCTATGCCGGGGTGCGAGGCATTAACCGCCCTGAAACGTATAACAGCCGGGTGCTCCTGCTGATCGACGGCCACCGAATCAACAACAATATTTACGAACAGGCCATGTTGGGAACAGAGTTCCCGCTGGACGTGGACTTGATTGAACGAGTGGAAGTGGTCCGCGGTCCCAGTTCGTCGTTGTACGGGACCAGCGCCTTCTTTGCGGTCATAAATGTGATTACCCGCAAGGCAGAGCAATTGAATGGCTGGGAACTTTCTTTTGAACCGGCAAGCTTCGAAACCTACAAAGGGCGGGTTTCGTATGGCGGCAAATACCGGGGAATGGATGCGATTCTTTCCAGCAGCTTCTACGATAGCCGTGGGCAAACATTGTTCTACCCAGAGTTCAACAGCGCTGCCACAAACAACGGCATTGCTCGCAATGCGGACTACGACACGTATCAGCATTTTCTAGCAACGGTCAGCCTGCGAGGTTTCACTTTGCAGGGGGTTTACAGCGATCGTAACAAGGGCATTCCCACCGGTGCTTTTGCCACACTGTTCAACGATCCGCGAACGCATACATTCGACAGCGAACGATATCTAGACCTCAGTTATCAGCACACAATGAGCAGAGGCTGGGACTTAGCTGCGCGCACATCCGTCGGCAGGCACGTCTACGATGGCATCTACGCCTACAGTCCAGCAGCCCCCGGGAATTCCGATCTGCTGAACTATGATTTCGGTCGCGGAACCTGGTGGAGCGGCGAGCTAAAAGTGCAGCACAGCCTGGAACGTCATAACCTGACTTTGGGCACCGAGTTCCAGGAGAACCTGCAACAGGACCAGGGCAATTACAACATCAATCCGTTTCTTCCCTTTATCGCCAGCCGGCCACCAAGGTCTGGAATCTGGGCCTTCTATGGCCAGGATGAATTCGCCCTGACTCGAAAACTCTCCTTGAGCGCCGGTATGCGCTACGATCACTACTATACTTTTGGGGGAACCACGAATCCACGGCTTGGGCTCATCTATCATCCCTTTGCACAAACTGCTTTCAAACTACTGTACGGCAGCGCGTTTCGGGCTCCCAGCGCTTACGAAATGTTCTATTACGGGCTGGGGCAGTATCAGGCGAACCTCCATCTGCAGCCGGAGACCATCAAGAGTTATGAATTCGTGACGGAACAAGGTTTGGGTGAACACTTTCATCTGACCGCCAATTTGTTCCGAAATCAAGTGAGCCGATTAATTACCCAAAGGTTGAATTCTAGTGGTTTTTTGGTATTCCAGAACACTACCGGTGCTCACGTTAACGGTTTCGAGACTGAGCTCGACGGTCGTTTTCCGGGCGGTTTGCAAGGTCGGGCGAGCTACAGTTACACCGACGACCAGAATGCCCTTACCACGCAGAGCCTGACCAATTCTCCCCACCATCTCGCAAAATTGAACGTGATCGCGCCCATGCTTCAACAGAAACTGTTTGCCGGCCTGGAGGCGCAATTCAATAGTCGAGCCACTACCTTGGAAGGAGGAACTGCGAGCAGCTTTCAAGTTTTCAACGCGACTCTGCTAGGGCACGCTACGGGGAAGCATCTGGACGTTTCCGCGAGCGCTTATAACCTGCTCGATAAAAAATACTTCGACCCCGCGCCCGTGGGTCTAACTCAAGATCAAATTCAGCAGGACGGGAGAAACTTCCGGGCACAGATTACTGCCAGATTTTAAGAGCGGATGGTCGAGGCCAAACGGTGCAACCGAAGAACAAACCACAGCGTGAGCATCGTC
>DAIMDJ010000103.1:0-8177 GCA_036725905.1 Terriglobales bacterium | reverse complement strand
AGGATGAGCTGTTTAAGGGCGGCGCACATACTTTCGAAGACTTTGTCCGGCGTCGGCTGTGTAATGGCAGCTTTGTTGACCTCCAGCAGCGTCCGGTATCTCGCGGCCAGGGGGAGTGAAACGTTCATTTCTGTGTGGTTCTCCGCGAAATATTGTGCCATGATACCGCCCCTCTCTGTAAAGCTGGCTGCTGGCTTTCTGATCCGAATTCCTGTTTTCGTAACAAAAGCCTTGCCTGTCAATTTCAAAAAGCGAGCGGCTGGCTTTTTCGGAAATCAGAACAGAATGATTTCAACAGCTTCACGCGCGATCCGAAAGATTATCTTGGCGGTGAAACATTTCTCGCGGAGAGTATTCGAGAATGCCAAAGGGTCCAGCTATATCGAATCAAGCAGCGCCGAATTCCCAGCTACGGCGGAAGAAAAAGTACAGCGCCCCGCAATGTATTCCCATGACTTCAAATGAAGCGAAAGCAAAGCTGAAATCGGCAGATCCCGGCGATCCCGCCGCGAAACAATTGTTGGAGCGGATTGCCCAACTAGAGGCTGGCAAGCGGGAGCAGAGATGAACGAATCCGAGCCAGATCGAACTGAGAACACCGCCGTCTCCAGATCGCCGTGGAAATCTCTTGCCATCGTGGTACTGATCCTTGCGTCGATAGCGATGCCCTGCTCCACGCTGCTGCAATTAAAGGGCGGGAGTAGCATGTTTCGGATTCCGCCTCTGCTGTATGGGTTGTGGGCCGCGTTCTCACTATGGGTTGCTCTTGATGCCGCAAACTTTCTTCGAGCCCTGGGCTTACGAGTTGATGATGCTTTGGCTCCGGGGGCTCTGGCGTTATCCGGACTCGGAGTCGTGAATCTAATGAGTGTTTTCGGTGCGTTATTCATGATGTCCCGCCTGTGAACTCTGCTGGATCGGGTCTGCTGCATCAATCGTAATCGCTGTAAAAGAGCGCGAATTCGCACGGCATCTGTGCCAGCACAATCCTGAATATAAAGAAGCCCGCGCCTCATGGTTAGGCGCCAGCGACGCGAGCTTCCCGGGGGAACGCTCGATTTGGAGCATCCCAACAACAATCTATCGCGACCTCGCGAATTGCTCCGCGAGAGTTGAGAGCTGTTTGATTTTCCGAACAAGGCTCCTGGTCAGGAGGTCCTTTGAGGGGTTGGTGCCTCGGCAAGTGGAGAAGCGGGACGCGGATCAACAACTCCCGCTCGGACCTACGCCCTAAGCGCCCGCCGAAAGCTTGTGATGGCTCTTGCTCTGTGCGATACCGTATTGCCGGATTTTGTATAAGAGGGCCTTGTAGCTGATCTGCAGCAACGCCGCTGCTTGCTTGCGATTCCAGTTGGTTTCGTCGAGAGCCTTGGCGATCGCTTCAGCTTCAGCTTCATCCTTGGCGCTGCGCGCCAGGGATTTCAATCCGCCAGCAGGCTCGTTGCCGTTTCGCGGGGCTAGATCGGCACGCGGTCCGCTTCCGTCCGTCTTCGGATGCAATTCCTGCACGGCCAGCTTCTCATCTCCCAGCACCAAATAACGCTTGATGAAGTTGCTCAGTTCGCGCAGATTGCCCGGCCAAGAGTACTCCTGGCAAGCCTGTAACAGCGCCTGCGAAAGTGGAAGAGGAGGCCGCGCATACTGCTCCGACATGCGCGACATGAAATGCTTCAAGAGAATCGGAATCTCTTCTTTGCGTTCGCGTAAGGGAGGCAACTGCAAGGTAAAAGCATTCAAACGGTAATAAAGATCTTCGCGCAGACGCTTAGTCGCCAGCGCCTCGGGAATATTGATGTTCGTCGCCGCAAGAATGCGCACATCTACCTTAATGACGGAGCGGCTGCCCAAGCGCGAAAACCGTTGGTCCTGAAGTACGTGGAGTAATTTGGCCTGAAGCAGCGGCGGCATCTCGCCAATTTCGTCCAGCAGAATCGTTCCCTTGTTGCACAGCTCAAATTTGCCCGGCTTGGGATGCGTCGCCCCCGTAAATGCTCCTGCTTCATAACCGAACAGCTCGCTTTCCAGCAGGTCGGCTGGCACGGCAGCACAATTCACCTTTAAGAATGTCCGATGCGCCCGCGGCGATAATTTGTGAATGAGCCTGGCAACAACTTCTTTTCCCGTCCCGCTTTCTCCAAGGAGAAGAACTGGAATATCAACGTTTGCTACCAACGCAGATTGCGAACGGATCTTCCGCATGGCGGGGCTGGCGGCTACGAAGAATACGTCATCACAAAGCTCTTCCACTTCGCCAACATAGTTCTGCTGATTGATGCCAAGGCACTGATCGACTACCGCGTCGAGTTCGGCTTTCTGGAACGGCTTGGTCAAATAGTCATGTGCTCCCAGCCGTATAGCCTGTACTACCTTGCGGGTATCGCTGACGCAGGAGAGCATGACTACCTTTACCCCAGGCCGGAGTTGCCGCAATTGCTCGAGTGTCTCCAGCCCATCAATGCCGGGCATGAGCAGGTCCAGAAGCACGAGATCCGGCTGCAAACCCTTTTGCACGCGCTCCAGTGCTTCCTCCCCCGTACTGGCGGTCTCAACCTTATAGTCATCTACTTCAAGCAGCGTGCGGATATACCGGAGCATTCCCGGCTCATCATCGACCAGTAAAATTTTGGCCGTATTGCTCATTTGCTTTTCCCTTTGCCGGCGCCCGTGACAGGTTTCAGGGGAATTATGAAAGAAAACTTACACCCCGTGCCGGGTTCGCTCTCCACCCAAATTTTGCCGCCCATACTGTTAACCAGCCGCCGCGCAATCGCCAGACCCAATCCCATACCTTCAGCCTGATTCTCGTTCTGCGGCAGCCGGAAAAAATCGTCAAACACCTCAATATGATATTCGGCAGGAATGCCAGGTCCTGTATCCGAAACGCTTACCTTTACTGAGTTGGGAAGCGGATTAGTTTGGCTTCGACGCTCGCTAAGCACGGCGGGATTGTTCGCGGCGCGTCGTTCCCACATGTAAGGCTCGCCGTGCAACCAGACTGTTCCTCCCGCAGGAGTGAACTTAGATGCATTCTCCAGCAAATTCGATATGACCCGCTGTATCTTGGGGGAATCAAAGGCAAACCTGGGCACTTTATCATTGCCGAGGAAATACAGCGCCAGGCCCCGTTCCTGAAAACGATGGGACCACAGCCGGCAAACCTCAGATAAACAGGCGTTGACATCGCCCACTTCGTAACGCATCTTCGTTTCGCCGGTCTCGAGAACGCTAAAACTCAGGAAATCCTGAATGAACTGCTGCAGCCGTTGACCGCTGGAGCGCATATCGTGAAGAACTTCACGTTGGCGATCGTTCAGCGTCCCGAGCTTCTCGCTTTGCAGCAATTCGACATAGCCATTGAGAATGGCAAGCGGAGTCTTCAGATCATGAGCCGCCGAGCCCAAGGCGTTTGTGGTGCGCAAAAACCGCTCACGAAGCTGGGTGTACTCCTGCAGCAGCTCATGGTAGGTCAGCGAGTCTGTCGTTTGCGGCTTGCTACTGGCGGGTTTTTCCGTATCCGTCGCGCCCGACCCGACTTCCTCAGAAACACACGTATTTTCTGGAGATGGTCCCATGTAGGAATCTCATGGTTTGGCGGACGAAGGGGAAGGACGATAATTGCTGACTATCCCAAATCTTATGGGGAAATCGTATGACAGAGTTTTCCCTCTGTCAACGAGAAATGCAAACAAACAGACACACAGGGGAAAATGCTTGCAACCGGGGAAGTTAATGGTATTAGTGGACTCATAAGCATGGAAGCCGAATAAAAGGCGAAGATGCCCTCGCGGTTCTGCCGGAGGACTAGCGTTGTTTCAGAGAATCTCCCGGAGTTTGACCAGTTTTGGGGGGGTAACACCCGTAACCAGCAACTTGATTGGCACACGAGATGCGGTGAGAGGAAGAAGTATCTTAAATCCAAGGGGCTGGGTTGAATCGTAAGAAACCTGAAATAGAGCGCCGCAGTTGGCCGCGCCTACCGTTGGCGATTCCCGTATTTGTCCGCAGTAGGGACGAGAAGGGCAAAGAGTTCCTCGAATTTGCCACAGCCCTTAACGTCTCCGCTGGGGGTGCGCTCATAGCGGTTCGCCGTGCGTTGCCGCTGGCCGCGCAGGTTTTGCTGGAAATACCCAGCGCGCCCCTCGCCGCGACCACTTCCTTGCCCAAAGCTTCGCGCACGTTGCGTGCGCGCACACTTCGCGTAAACCACGCGGAAGGCTACCACCTGGTCGCTATGAAATTCTCTCATCCTCTCGCGAATCACCCGCTACCTCGGCGCGCCAATCGAAGGAAAGTTGATTCTCCTTTGTGAAAAAGTTTTCCCACCCGGTCGGCCCCGCGCGGACTGCACTTCATTCTCGTTTTGCGACAAGAAGTGACTCAGCGGAATTCCTGTAAGCTGCCAAAATGTAACCAGTTACCGCCGAAATAGTTGCTTCTGCCAAGCATGCTGTTGGTTTGGCTCTAGGGGTGCAACCTGTCATCGTGTGCTGGAGTAACCGCCGGCCACACGCTATGACAACCATCAGTTCAGTCAGTTCCCTGATTACTTCGTTAGGTGAGATTCCGCCGGAGACGGTGATCTTCGGCCACTCGGAGACCATGCAGTCTCTGCGTGAACGGATGGACAAAGTTGCCAGCGCCAACGTCCCCGTGCTGATCCAGGGCGAAAGCGGTACCGGCAAAGACATCATCGCCCGCATGATCCACGCGCGCTCTCCCTGGCGCACCGGCCCCTTCGTAAAAGTCAATTGCCCCGCCATCCCAGGCACTCTGCTCGAAAGTGAGCTCTTCGGATATGAAAAAGGCGCCTTCACAGGCGCCTACGGCTCGAAACCTGGACGCGTCGAATTGGCCCATCGCGGCAGTCTTTTTCTCGATGAGATTTCCGAATTGGATCTTGCGCTTCAATCGAAATTGCTGCAGTTGCTTCAGGATGGGCAGTTCTGCCGCATCGGCGCTCAGGAAGATAAGAAAGTTGAAGTGCGCGTAGTCTGCGCCACAAATCGCCGGCTGGAGGAAGAAATCGAAACCGGCACTTTTCGCCAGGATCTTTTCTATCGGATTAACGTCGTGAACCTGCATCTGCCTCCGCTTCGCGAGCGGCGGGGAGACATCCAAGATCTTGCTACGTATTTTCTCGAGTACTACAACCGCAAATACAACTGCCGAGCCCGGGCACTTTCCTCAGATCTGATGTCTGCATTGCAGAAGTATCACTGGCCGGGAAATATTCGCGAACTCGAAAACCTGATTAAGCGTTATGTGATCCTAGGCAACGAAGAAGTGATCAGCAGCGACCTCGTCGTGCGGGAGCAGGAATTCTTCAACCCTGACATCAATTTGGATGGTCCGATCTCTCTGAAGAAACTCACGCGGCAGGCAACGCGTGAACTGGAACGCAAAGTGATCTTAAAAGTGTTGCAAGCCCACCATTGGAACCGCAAGCAGACCGCTCGCGCGTTGAGCATCAGCTACCGTGCGCTGCTGTACAAGATTCGCGACGCCGGCCTACCCGCCAACCGCTCCAAGCGCCGCCCGGAAGTTATAGCCGGACAAGGTGCCGCTGCGGACTGAAGCGGCCATTCACGAACAAGATCGAATCGGAAAAGCTGACTAAAATCCTTCCGGCTCACACTGGCGGGTATTCCTCAACAGGCAATCCCAGACTTGCATATGTTGCTCCCAGCAGCGGGCGCGGCAGGATAAACTACTGTCAAGATGTGATCGGCGATATGCGGATTCGTGTCTTATTTTTCGGCATGCTGAAAGACCTGGCAGGGCACTCCAGTGAATCAATCGATCTGCCGGAGCACGCCCGCTTGGCAGACGTGCTAAGTCACTATGAAGAGCGAATTCCTCGCATTCGGGATTTGGTTACTTCCATAGCAGTGTCGGTAAACCAGGAGTATGTAAGCGTAGATGCGAAGCTAAAATCTGGCGACGAAGTGGCCTTATTGCCTCCCGTCAGTGGTGGTGCCGTTGACTCAGCGGGCGAGACGCCCGCCGCACAGCCGGCCAGAGGCCGGCGCTACGCTGTTATAGTCCGTGAGCGCATTGACACACAGGCGCTGATCGACAAGATTAAGCAGCCGGAAGACGGCGCTGACGTGGTTTTTGAGGGTATTGTGCGCAACAACACACGCGGACGGCGCACGCTCTATCTTGACTATGAAGCTTATGAACCTATGGCGCTGAAGTGCATGGAGGAGCTAGCGCTACAAGCACTCTCGAATTTCAAGATTCGCGATGTTGCCATCGTGCACCGCGTCGGGCGGATGGAAATTGGCCAGACGAGTGTGGCAATCGTGGTTGCCTCTGCGCACCGTGCCGCGGCATTCGACGCCTGCCATTGGCTGATCGACACGCTCAAGCGGACCGTGCCCATCTGGAAGAAGGAATATTTTGAGGATGGGGCGGTTTGGGCGGATGGCGAGCCGTTCCCGGCCGAGGTTCCCCGTGCCCGAGGCACCCAATCTGGGGAGCGTGCATCTTAACCGAAGGACCAATCTCTCTGCGCGCTTTGCAGCCAATCTCTGCAATCGCTGCCGTTAAAGATTTTGACCGCGAAGGCCGCAGAGGTTTCGCAAAGTTCGCAAAGACACACTCGGTTCTCACGATGAAGGCCGCTGCTGCCGTGCTGGTGGTCTGTCTGTCCGTTGCCTGCATTGCGCAGGATTCTGACACCACATTCAAGGTAAACGTAAAATTGGTAAACGTGTTCGTGACGGTCACGGACCAGCACGGCGCGCCAATTGCCGATCTGAAGAAAGACAATTTTCAACTAAGAGAAGATGATAAGGAACAAAAGATCGCGGTGTTCGATAAAGAATCGGCGCTGCCGCTATCGATTGTACTGGCCATAGATACCAGCCTCAGCACGCGCAAAGATCTTCCCCTTGAGTTGGCCTCGGCCCGGCGCTTCGCGCACGCGATTCTGCGGCCGGTCGACGCTCTTTCTTTGTATCAGTTCAGCGAAATCGTGAGCGAGGTTACACCCTTCACCTCCGATCTGCGGCGCATCGATCATGCCATTGACCGGATTCACGTTGGTTCTGCCACTGCACTTTATGACGCGCTGTATCTAGGGGCAGGAGCGCTCGAATCGCGACAGGGAAGGAAAGTAATGGTCGTTATTACCGACGGCGGCGACACCATGAGCAAAGTGGACTACAAAGAAGCAGTGCGTGCCGCCCAGCAGGCCGAAGCCATTCTGTACAGCATCATTGTGGTGCCCATCGAGGCCAGCGCCGGACGTGACACCGGCGGTGAGCACGCGCTCATTCAGCTCTCGGAAGATACGGGCGGAAAATATTTCTACGCCAGCTCCATGCCGCAGTTGGACGAAGCCTTCCGCCAGATCAGCAACGAGCTGCGTACACAATACCTGCTGGCCTATTATCCTTCGCAAAAGCTATCGGATTCTGACTTCCGGCGCATTGAGGTCCGTGTGAATGGAGTGCCGGCCGCGGGAAATTTCAAGGTGCGGCACCGTACGGGCTACTACACATCGAAGTCGCGTTAACGAGACAAATTCTCGTATGAAAGTCTAAAAGTCTATAAGATTATCCAGCTTCTACTTTTTGAATTAAGGATCAGTTGTTTTCCCGGTTGTTCTCTGCCGCTGCCCCGGGAGAGCATGCTGTTGCTGTTTTGCGCCGCCCAGGTTTCGAATTCTTTGCAGGGAAGGTAAACCCAAACGAATGCTGCGCCATGCCGGCTGTGCCCGCTCCGCCATCCTGCATTTGATTTCGCTGGCTGGAGCCATCGCCCTCCTCGTTGCAATTCCGCCCTCCGTTCTTGCTCAGGAATCTTCCACCGGCAATATCTCAGGAACCGTCACGGGCCCGCGAGGCGCCTCAGTCAGCGGTGCCGACGTAACGATCACAAATAAACTCACCGGTCAGGCCACTCATACCACGACCAGCCCGGCGGGAACCTACGCCGTTCGCGACCTGGCCCCGGGTGATTACGTCATACACGTCCAAGCCAAAGGATTCCAGCCTGCCGAGCTTCTGGTGCGAATTCAGAGCGGCGCCAGTGTCACTGGAGATGTCCGCTTGCAACGGCTCGCCGCACCTTCGGTTTCGCTGGTGGACACCACGAGTCCCGCTGTGCGCGGTTCGGAAACTTCGGAGCAGATGGAGCAGTTACCCACGAACCGAAATTTCCTTGAACTG
>DAIMDJ010000102.1:0-8183 GCA_036725905.1 Terriglobales bacterium | reverse complement strand
CCGATCCGCGCGTGACCGTGGTGGTTACACAGATGAACAGCCAGCGGATTTATGTCACCGGCGAAGTACTGCATACCGGGGCCATGCCCCTGTTGCCCGACATGACGGTTTTGCAGGCTTTGGCCAGCGCAGGATTCACCCAGTTCGCCAACGCCAAGGGCATTTACGTACTGCGCGTCGAAAACGGAAGGCAGCAGAAGATTCCGGTTAATTACAAGCAGCTCGTGAAGGGCGAAGCGATGGGCCAAAACATCCTTATGCGACCAGGAGACACGATTGTCGTACCGTAAGCCACATGCGATGAGAAATCGAGCGTACATGTTGTGGCTCGGCATGACGCTCGCGTTTGGAACTGGCTGGGCGCAAACTAACACCTCGCAGCAGCAGGGAAGCAACCAACAGCCTGCCAGCGACGCGCAACAGCCCGACACAGGAGCTGTGCCGGCATTCGGTCAGGACAACGCCGCTTCGGTTTCGAACGATAATCCGCCGCTTTCGGGGTTAGATCATCCCTCTCTTGAACCGCGCGCGGCGGCCCGCAGCTTCCTTATTCCCGGCGCGCATGTCAGTCAATCACTGGACACGAATGTCGGCAGTGGCGGTCCCCACATCAATGGAATCACGCGCGCTTTGGGAAGCTTGACTTTGCAAAGACTCTGGAGCCGCTATGACGTAGGTCTGGATTACGTCGGAGGTGGCGTCTTTTATCCTCGCTCATCAGTAGGCGCTGCCCAGGTGCATCAACTGGATGCTGATCAACGCATCCTCTGGCGCACCGGCCAGCTCGCAATCAGGGATTCATTCAGCTACCTCCCGGAAGGGATGTTTGGATTCGGGTCCCTTGGCGGCGCTGGAGCGCTTCCAGGCCTTGGGATCGGTGGCGGCGTTTTAGGCGGTGGTTTCGGAAACTTCTTCGGTCCCGGAGAGTTCGCCACACTTCAACAGCAACCGCGGCTCACTAATGTTTCGTTGGCGGACATCACGCAGGCGCTAAGCCCACGCTCGACGGTGACGATTGCGGGCTCTTATGGTTTGGTTCACTTCATTGATAACAGTTTCGGATTCGTTAACAGCCGCCAGGTAGGAGCGCAAGGGGGCTACAACTACCTGCTCAGCCGCAGAGACCAGGTTGGCATTGCTTACGGATACCAGGCGTTCCGCTATCCCGGCATCAGTGGAACGAATTTCAACACTCAGGTGGTGCACTTGCTGTATGGGCATCGAATTTCGGGCCGAATGGATCTTGTACTCGGAGGTGGGCCGCAATATACGCAGCTTAACACTCCGCAAACAAAATCCAGCACTCAGCTTTCCGCCAGTGGGCGAGCGACGTTGCGCTACCGATTTGAAAAAAGCAGTGTCAGCCTTTCGTACCATCACTACAACACTTCCGGTTCGGGCTTCTTTACCGGGGCCAAGAGCGATGTCGGTCGAATAACCTACACCCGACCGATCAATCGGCTGTGGGACATGCTGGCGGACATCGGCTACACGCACAATACCCGGATATTCCCACTTTTTGTGGGTATTCCAAATCCGGCAAACGTTCCCTCCAACACAACGTCATACAACTTTTGGTATGCGGGGGGATCTCTGCACCGGCAGATCGGACGGGACTTTAGCGCCTATGTAAGCTACCAATTCAACGAGTTCTACTTCGGTTGCGCCGGTGTTTCGGTACCGAGTGTTCCATCGAGTGTCTCGCCGAGTCTTGCGTGCGGGAACAGGTCGCAGCGGCATGTGGGCACGATTGGGCTGGATTGGCATCCGCATCCGATCCGGCTTGATTAATTCGTAGGCCATCCGCGGAGATGGCCGGAATGGGAAATGGCATGATTGAAAATCGTGAACTAAGCATGGACGATTATTTGGCGATGTTACGCCGGCGCCTGAAGGTGATCCTGATTCCGGCACTGCTCGCGCCCCTCGCTGGGTTCCTGATCTCGTTTGCTTTTCCACCAAAGTACACTTCGCAATCACTGATCTTGGTGGAGGAGCAAAAAGTCCCGGAAGGCTATGTCAAACCTGTGGTAACCGAGGACGTTGGCCAGCGCATCGCCACTATGGAGCAGCAAGTCCTAAGCCGTAACCGGCTGCAACCCATGATTGACCGTTTGGGTCTGGCGAAAGGAAGGACCGTCGATGAAGCGGTCGACGAAATCCGCGCCAACATATCCATCGAACAGGTGGAAACCGACCTCACGCCGCCAACCGCGGGCGGTACGACTAAGAAGAAGAAACCGGGGCAAGCGAGCACCGTGCCAGGGTTTTATGTGAACTTTACGGCAAGCGGCCCGAAGGAAGCGCAGGACATCTGTAGTGGGCTTACGTCCATGCTGCTGGAAGAAAATCTCAAGCTTCGCGAGGCAGTGGCCCAGAACACCACCGCCTTCCTCTCGCGCCAGCTCGAGCAGGCGAAGCGCGATATCGACGACCAAGACAGCAAACTCGCAACATTTAAGAAGCAGTACATGGGCCAGTTGCCGGGTGACGAGGAAAATAACCTGAAGATACTGATGGGTCTGAATTCGCAATTGGATGCGAACACCCAGAGCCTGAACCGCGCGCAGCAGGATAAGTCCTATACCGAATCGCTGCTGGCGCAGCAGTTGGCGGCGTGGAAGTCAACCCAGAGCGCGACCAATCCGCAAACGCTCGAGCAGCAGTTAGCCTCGCTGCAAAGCCAGCTCATCACATTGCAAGCTCGTTATACCGATGACCATCCGGATGTGGCGAAGACGAAAGCTGACATCGCGGAAGTCAAGCGAAAGCTGGACGAGCTGAATTCAGCGGCGGCACAGAACCCGCAAGCGAACGACAAAGCCTCAGGGTCGGAGCCGCCCGAGATTCGCCAACTGCGTTTGCAGGTTCACCAGTACGATCAGATCATCGCCCAGGCCACGCGCGATCAGCAACGCCTGCAGGAGCAGATTCGCGCCTACCAGGGCCGAGTGGCGCTGAGCCCCGCGGTCGAGGAGCAATACAAGTTACTGACGCGCGACTACGACACGGCGCAGAGGTTCTACAACGATCTGCTGGCCAAGAAGAGTCAGTCCGCTATGCAGACCGACATGGAGCGTGGCCAGCAAGGTGAGCAGATGAGACTGCTCAACCCGGCGAACCTGCCCGATGCCCCAAGCTTCCCCAATCGCTGGCTGTTTACCGGTGGCGGATTGGGCGCCGGGCTGGCCATCGGCCTGGCTCTGGCGTTGTGGATGGAACTTCGTGACAAATCGATTCGCACCGAGCAGGACGTTTTGGCGGCGATGGAGTTGCCCATGCTGGTTTCCCTGCCTTGGGTAAACCCGGACTCGGTCGCGCGGAACGGAAATGGCAGGTTCAGAATTCGATCTAAAACATCTGATGAAAAAGAGCGGACGGTAGAGGTCTAACACTCAATGTACAAGGAATTTTTCGGACTTCGAGCCAATCCGTTCAATGTCAATCCCGACCCACGTTATCTGTTTCTGACGCGGCACACGGAAGAAGCGCTGGCCTGCCTGACATATGGCATCCAGAGCCGTAAGGGCTTTGTCCTATTGAGCGGCGAAGTGGGGACCGGCAAGACGACGCTCATCAACAAGCTCCTGGAATGGCTTCGGCTGCAACAGGTGGCGACCGCGTTCATCTTCAACTCGCGGATGAATGTGCCGCAGTTCATGGATTACATGATGGCGGATTTCGGCATTGCATGCGACTCAAGGTCCAAGAGCCAGATTCTTCTTCGGCTCTACAACTGGTTGCTGGACCGCTACCGCGCCGGAGAAACGGCGGTGCTGATTGTGGACGAGGCACAGAACCTCTCCGATGAAGTCCTGGAAGAGATTCGCTTGATGACCAATCTGGAGACCTTCACGGAGAAACTTTTGCAGATCGTTCTGGTCGGCCAGCCGGAACTGGACCAGAAACTCAAGCAGCCCCAGTTGCGGCAATTACGTCAAAGGCTGACGCTGCGCGCCAAAACGCATCCGCTGTCGCTTGAAGAGACCAAGGCTTACGTGAGCCAGCGGCTGCGTATTGCAGGATCGAATGGACGGCAGATTTTTGGTCCTGAAGCTTTGATGGCTATCCATCGTTATTCGAATGGCATTCCACGTGTGGTGAACCTGATCTGCGAACACTGCCTGGTGAGCGCGTTCGTGGACCAGCAGAACACGGTGGGCGCCGAAATGGTGGATGCCGTAGCCCGCGACTTCGACCTGGGTGATAACACGACATCCCAGGTTTTAACTACGCCCCCGCAAGCGAGTTCTGCGGAAAAATTCGATTTGGTCGAAGCATTGAGGACTTTGGCGACTCTGGCTGACCGATTGCGCCACTCAGACCAAGAGCTCGCCAAAGAAAGGAAATTATGAGCCGAATTCACGAAGCATTAAAAAAAGCGGAAGAACAGCGTGCTGCATCGCAGGGTGGGAGTATCGAGCCGGCCCCGATCGCAGAGATGGTAAATGAGCCCGCAGCAACGGCAGTCGCGCCAGCCGTCGAGCACACGCCGTCAGCAGTCTCAGCGATGCCGTCATTTTCCTCGCCGTTTACATTCGACACGCTCCTGGCGCGCTGCGCCCAAGCACGCTGGTCGCCCGATTCGAAGACCATGTTGTTCTTCAATTCCGAGGACGAGCAGGGTTATGGGATGGAGGAATTCCGCACTCTGCGCTCCCGTCTGTACCAGATGCGCGAGAAGCAGTCCTTGAAGAAGGTTCTGGTGACCAGTTCGCTGCCCAAGGAGGGCAAGAGCTTCGTGGCTGCGAACCTGGCGCAGGTCATGGTGCGGCAGCAAGGACGGCGGGCGTTGCTGATTGATGGCGACCTACGCGGACCCCGCCTGCATCAAGTGTTGGGAACAGCTTCCAGTCCCGGCCTCTCCGAGTATCTGTTAGGTGAGGTGGATGAGTTTGGAGCCATTCAGCGCGGCCCCATGGACAATCTTTTCTTCATTCCTTCCGGGCGCACCGTTTCGAGTCCGGCGGAACTGGTCGCCAATGGCCGGCTGAAATTCTTGCTCACCCGGGTGGAGCCGCTGTTCGATTGGATCATCATCGACTCGCCGCCGGCCGTTCCTGTTTCGGATGCAGGCTTACTAGCCAATTATTGCGATGGCGTACTGATTGTGGTGCGCTCCAATGCAACACCATTTGACATTGCCCGCAAAGCTCGCCAGGAGTTTCGCGATACATCGCTGGTTGGCGTGGTTCTGAATGGCATCGATGTGGGTTCGTCATATACGCAGTATTACTACAGTTCTTATGGCCACCCCAACTCCCAAGGAGACGGCCGGAGGTAGAGCGTGATCCGGCTCTTCAAAGTCTATTATCCCGTTCGCACGCTTGTGTTGTTGGCGGGCGAAGCCATCATCGTGTGGATTTCCTTCGTCCTGGGAACGGTCTTGCAATACCGTGAAGACAGTTATATCGAGCTGAATTTTGAGTACGGTTACTACAAGCTTCTGCTGGTGACGCTTATTGTGCTGCTGTTTTCGCATTGGCTCGATCTGTACGACCCGTCGAGCATGACCGAGAAGTGGGAGCAAACTTTCCGCTTGCTTCTGGTGCTCGGCCTGGTAGCGCTGGCATTGGCACTCATTATTTCCTTCTTCCCAAGTTCTCTGCCCCGGCGTGACTCATCGCTTGTAGGCTTGATTATCCTGGCGTTCGGGCTGTTCGGGTGGCGCAACGTCTATGCCTGGTTGTCGCAACAGCCCTACTTGCGCGAGAAGGTTTATGTGCTTGGCACGGGCGAGCGCGCGCAACGACTTGTGCAAGGCTTGCGCACGCGTGCGGAACTCGGGGTGGAAGTGGTCGGCTGGACCGGCACCATGGAGGGGGCGTTTACCCTGGAGGCAGTTGCGGGCCATCTCACCGAACTGGCAAATCAGCACAGCGTGCATCGCGTTATTGTCGCGATGCCGGACCGGCGAGGAACGATTCCTGTTCAGCAGTTGCTCTCACTACGGCTCAATGGAGTCAAGATCGAAGAAGCCACATCCTGGCTCGAGAAAATGTCCGGCAGAATTGAAGTCGAACAGCTCTATCCTAGCTGGCTGATTTTCGCCGAGGGCTTTCGTTTCAGCAACGGGTTAATGGTTTTGCGACGGGTGTTCTCGATTGTTGCGTCCGCCCTGCTGCTGCTCATTGTTTCGCCCATTATCCCGTTTGTCATCTTAGCCATCAAGCTGGACCCCCCCGGGCCGATCCTATATAGGCAGAAGCGGGTCGGTCTGGGCGGGAACACATTTTTCTGCTTCAAGTTCCGTACCATGCGGCAAGACGCGGAAGCCGACACGGGGGCAACCTGGGCGACCGACGATGATCCGCGCATCACGCGCGTTGGGCGGTTCCTGCGCAGTTCGCGGCTGGATGAAATTCCGCAGCTCTGGTGCGTGCTGAAGGGTGACATGGGGTTTGTCGGCCCGCGGCCGGAGCGCCCCGAATTCGTCCAGTGGCTCACCAAAGAGATTCCGTACTACCCTGTGCGCAATGTTGTACGTCCAGGAATCACTGGTTGGGCTCAAGTCCGTTACAAGTATGGCAACACGCTGGAAGACGCCAAAGAGAAGCTGCAATACGACCTCTTCTACATCAAGAATGCTTCTCTTGGTCTAGACCTGCTCATCATGTTCCATACCATCAAGATTGTGATTTTGGGCCGGGGCGCGCAATGAAGTGGGTCTTCTGGATGTCCGCGACGTTCATTGCCTACACCTATCTTGGGTATCCGCTATGGCTGTGGATCCGAAGCCGCTGGTGCCGCAAGCCAGTGCGCTCCGGTCCGTATATCCCTTTTCTGTCCATCATCATGATCGTTCGTAATGAGGAAAAGGTGCTGCCGCGCAAGTTGCGGAACCTTTTGGATCTGAATTATCCCGACGAGTCGCTGGAAATTGTCATGGTATCGGATGGCTCGACGGATAGTACCAACCAGATTCTCTCCGAGCACACTGCCAATCCGCGTGTCCGGGTAATTTTCAATCCGCAGCAACAGGGTAAAGCCGCTGGATTGAATGCCGCTATGAGCTCGGTGCGTGGGGAAATTGTGGTGTTCACAGATGCCCGGCAGCAAATTGAACCGGATGCCATTCGCGTGCTCGTAGAAAACTTCGCGGATCCCGAAATAGGCTGCGCGAGTGGCGAATTAATGCTGGGAGACCCTGAAACAGGGGAAGCAGAACAAGGAATGGGCGTGTACTGGAGGATTGAGAAAGCGGTCCGGGAACTGGAATCTGCGGTGGGTTCGGTTGTGGGCGCGACTGGCGCTATCTATGGGGTTCGCCGAAAATTGCTCGTCAACGTGCCAGATGAAGCCATTTTGGACGACGTTTATATTCCAATGCACGTGGTCCGGCGGGGTGCACGCGTCATTTTCGATCCGCGGGCGCGCGCATGGGACTCTCCGGATCAGGGAACGGCCCGGGAATTTACTCGCAAGGTGAGAACGTTGAGCGGGAATTATCAATTGCTGCAGCTAGCGCCTTGGCTGCTGACCAGCGCGAATCCGCTTCGATTTCAATTTGTGAGCCATAAAGTGCTTCGACTGGTGGTTCCCTTCGCGTTGTTGGCAACACTGCTCGCATCCTTTTTGACGCCAGGAGTTTTCTACCGCGGTGCTGTGATCTTGCAACTGGCTTTTTATACATTGAGCTTTCTGGGGTTGGCGCACTTTTTGCGACGCGGTCCTTTGGCGCGCGTCGCAGATGCAGCCCGCACTTTCGTATTGCTGAACACCGCAGCAGCGGTGGCTTTTGCGAATTTTGCTGCGGGACGCAAGGTGGCGTGGGAACGATCCGCAACGATTGAACAAATCGAGGGCTGACGTGGCAAGCGTAGCAATAACTATGGAGAACCGGAAGACCAACAGCGGCCGGCTGGCTTATGGTGCTCTGCTTATCTTTTCTGTCCTGTACTATGCCCGGCCCGAAGATATCATTCCTGGGCTACATTTTATTCCCTGGAGCAAAATTTCCGGGGGTATTGCTTTACTGGCGGTTATCGCAGGACTGGCAGGAAACAAAATCAAAACAAAATTCCCTCTTGAGCTCAAGCTGCTGCTGGTCCTGTTTGCGCACCTGGTAATCACGATTCCGTTCGCATTTTGGCGTGGTGGAGCCTTCGCAACAGTCTTCGAGAAATTCTCGAAAGAAGTGATTGTCGCTCTGCTAGTCACATTGATCGTTCAGAACTTCGATG
>DAIMDJ010000101.1:0-8224 GCA_036725905.1 Terriglobales bacterium | reverse complement strand
TTTCTAACGACAATGTAGAGATACAGCGCCAAATCCGCGACATACAGCTTAGGGAGCACGGCTAGTCCGGCATAGGGCCAGGCAGGAGTGAACAGCCGAAACAGGTAGACGGCCGCCAAAGTGCCGAGAACAAGCCCATCCTGCCACACCAAGTTCCTCGTGGATGCGGAGGACTCAAGCGTTGCGGAAAGCACCACTGGAAGCAGGAAGACTACGATGGCTACCGACCAGCGAAGAGTTCCAGCAGGAAACGCAAACACGAGATAGGGCACGCCAAGCAGCGCGGGAAACGCCACTCGCGACCAAGGCGAGCGCAGTCTCTGCGCTAACCACTCACCCAGTCCGAAGCCGAAGAACCACAGCGGCGCAAGCAAGAGCGCAAAGCTGAGGAGCGCCGGGCGTAATTGGCCGTCTAGGCTTGCGGCGATTCCCGACCTGGCGATCCCAATCCGCATCGCCAGTAGAATGCCTGCAAACAAGGCAATTGCCCAGGTTTTGCGGGAGTGCGCTGTGGTCGGCGTCATGCGGCCAGACTGCCACAAGAGAACAGATTAAGCAGACGGTTGTAAGAGAACCTACTTCTCCACCGGCGAGAGCGATTTCAAAAACGCCACAATCGCCTCCACATCCGGCCGGTTCAGGTGATAGGGCGGCATCGGGGGACGCGCGGGCAAGTCGTTATAGGCGATCCCGGTCATTAAGAATTTTATCGCCGCGTCTTCATCCCAGCCGCGCAAACCCGCGATGTTCGGCGCCTTATCAGCCCACCCCGGATTGGGTGTGACCGGTTTAAACGCCAAGCTGCCGCCCCGCAGTTCTTTGCCCGGAATCGGCTCGCCTTTTTCATTGACGGGTGAATGGCAGTCCCCGCAGCGGGCAACTTGCTCTACCAAGTATTTGCCACGCTCTATTTGCGCGGATTTGTCCTGCTCAGCGGAGGAGCCTGGCGCAGAGGCGATTACTCCAATCACGATTGCGACGAATACGGCAGCGAAAGAGGTAAGTTTCATTGGCAATGTCCCTCAGTTTATCGAGTGGCCCAGCATGACACAGCTGTCCCACATAACTCCCCGGCAACCCCACTTCAGCGTTTTTGGCGGGTAGCTCCCACACTGTAAACTACCAGCGCGATGAAATTCCTCCTTCGCCGTGTGGCCCTTGGACTTTTCTTTCTCTGGCTCGCCAGCCTGAGTTTTGCATCTGCCTACAATGCCCGCCCCAAGCTAATCGTCATTATCGTAATCGATCAGTTCCGTGGCGACTATTTGGAACGTTATCGCGACCAATTTGGCGAAGGCGGATTCCGCCTCTTTCTTGATCACGGAGCGAATTTCACCGATTGTAACTACAACTACGCCAACACGCGCACTGCGCCCGGCCACGCGACCCTGTTGAGCGGCGCTTATTCCGACGGGCACGGCATTATGGCGAATGAATGGTGGGATCCGCGAAAAAAGCGCGCCGTCACTTCCGTGCAAGACGACGGCACGAAGCTCGTCGGCGTGAGCAGCAGCGCGCCGGGTTCTTCGCCGCATAACTTGCTTGCGGATACGCTCGGCGATGAACTGAAGCTGGCTACGCAAGGCAAAGCCCGGGTGTTTGGTATCGCCTTGAAAGACCGCGCGGCAATTTTTTCAGCCGCATTTTCCGGTGACGGCGCCTACTGGATCGATTCCAAGACCGGACTCTGGATCACATCAACTTATTACCGTAGTGACCTTCCCAAGTGGGTGCAGGATTTCAACGACAGTAAACGCGCTGAGAAATATCTTAGTCAGCAATGGAAAGACAGTAATGGTAATGCCCTGCGCAAAACCACGCCCCGGCCCGGTAAAGAAGGGGGATTTTACGAACTCGTCGGCTCGAGTCCACTTGCCAATGACTACGAATTTGAGTTTGCACGCGAGTTGATAAACGGAGAAAAGCTGGGTGCGGGGCCTGCGACCGATCTTCTGGTGATCGGTCTTTCGGCTAACGACCTTCTCGGGCACGAGGTTGGACCTGACTCTCCGCAAGTGGAGGCGATGACGCTTGCGACTGACCACCAACTCGCCGGCTTCTTCGATTTTTTAAAACATCAGCTCGGGTTGGCGAATGTCTGGCTCGCCCTTTCCGCAGATCACGGCATCGCTCCTTTGCCGACGGTCGCTTCCAAGCTGCGCATTCCGGCAGCGAATCTTTCGGCTGCCCAGATGCGAACGCAAGTCAATCAATGGCTCTCGGATAAGTTATCGCCCGGGTACAGGACAGAATACGTGAAGTCTTTTGATTACCCGATCGCCTGGCTGGACCAGGATCTTTTTGCCACGATCAAGATTAACGAAGAAGACGCCGAGCGGAATGTAGGTGAAGCTCTATTGAACATCGGTCTGCGTGGCTACTACACGCGCGCACAGTTGGCGCGTGGTGACATCCCGAACACCGAGGTTGGCCTCAGGTATCTGCACAGTTACTCGCCTCACGGCGGATGGTATGTGATGGGAGTTCCCGCGCCGTTCACCGTCGGGATTCCTGAGGGGACTGACCACACATCGCCCTACAGCTACGACACGCACGTTCCCCTGGCGTTCTATGGCCTCCCGTTTCAGCCGGGGACGTATCGCACGCACGCGGAGCCGGTAGACCTCGCGGTTACATTTGCGTCTCTGCTGGGAATCAATTCGCCAACTCATGCCATTGGGAGGGTGTTGACGGAAGCGCTACCGCTTCCGCAACAGGAGCGGAACGGCGCGATGGGAGGCTCCCGATGAGCGCTTCTCCAGACGCTGGCGGTCTCGACCTGAGCGTCAGCTTCTCTGGGATTCAGCTAAAGAATCCCGTAATCGCCGCCAGCGGCACTTTCGCCTACGGCGTCGAGTTTGAAGACATTGTTCATCTCGGAAGGCTCGGCGGCATCGTGGTGAAAGGATTGTCCAGGGAACCAATGGCGGGCAATCCTCCTCCACGGCTCTACGAAACTGCGGCCGGGATGCTGAATGCGATCGGATTGCAGAACATTGGCGCCCGTGCCTTCATTGAAGAAAAGCTTCCCAAGTTGCGGGCCATGAAAGATGTAGTGGTCATCGCCAACATCTTCGGCTTCACGCGTGCCGACTACGAAATCGCCATTGAAATTCTGAACGAGGGTGAGGGCATTGCCGCCTACGAGCTCAACGTCTCTTGTCCTAACACCGCGCATGGCGGCATTCAGTTCGGCTGCGACCCGCGTTTGCTCGACGAAGTTGTAAACGCTGCGCGACGGGTTTCGCAGCGTCCGCTGATTGTGAAGCTTTCTCCTAACGTCACTAGCATCGCCCACATGGCGCGGGTAGCTGAAGAGGCCGGAGCTGACGCCATTTCATTGGTCAACACGTTTATGGCAATGGCCATCGACGCGGAAAGCCGCAAACCGCGCATCGCGAATGTGACCGCCGGATTATCCGGACCAGCGATTAAACCAATCGCTTTGCGAATGGTCTATGACGCGTCAAAAGCCGTCAAGATTCCCGTCATCGGCATAGGAGGAATCTCCACGGCTGCCGACATCATTGAATTCATGCTGGCAGGCGCGACCGCCGTGGAGATTGGCACTGCCAGCTTCTGGGATCCCGTCGCCACGGAAAAAATTGCCAGTGAACTGGAGCGCTGGTGCGCCGATCACGACGTCTTCCGCATCTGCGAATTGACTGGTGGAATGCTCATGGACTGAACACGATGGGAGGCAACGGCCTTCGGTGCGCGCATGATCCGGCTCGAGAGTGTCAATTGAGTGGCGGCAAAGAGGTTCATCCAAGTGCCCGATTAAGCGAATCAGCACGATACAATCATCACATGCCTCCCCGCATAGCCATCCCCATTCCACATTCCGGGGACCCAGAATACGCCGAGCGCTCATTGCCCCAATACGAGCGCGCGGTTGAGCTGGTCGGCGGAGAGCCGGTTCGAATTCCGCTAGATAAGTCTCCGGCCACGGTAATGAAGCTGATCGAGCGCTGCGACGCCGTGCTTCTGCCGGGGAGCAAGGCCGATGTCGATCCCGCAAAATATGATGCGGAACGCCATCCCAAAACCGCTCCTGCCGATCCCAAGCGGGACACGGTTGACGAGCTGCTGTTGCAGGACGCTTACAACATGCGAAAACCGGTTCTGGGCATTTGCTACGGTCTGCAGAGCCTGAATGTCTATCGCACCGGGACGCTGGTGCAGAACATCGACACAAGCGTGAACCATGCAGCAGGCCGCAAAGTGCCGATTGCGCACAGCGTTCAAATCGACGCGGGATCGAAGCTGGCTTCTGTCGTGAACTCACCGCAATCGCCGTTCGTAATTTCCGTCAACTCCAGCCACCATCAGGCTGCCGAAGTGATTGGGGATGGGCTGCGAGTTGTGGCCAAGTGCCCCGAGGATGGAGTCATCGAAGCGCTGGAGGGTACTTCTCCCGATCATTTTGTGCTGGCTGTGCAGTGGCATCCTGAGCGCTCGACGGAAGATGAGCCTTCGCGGGCGATTTTCAGATCACTGGTGGAGGCGGCCCGCGCACGGCACGAAAAGCTGTCAGGCGAGTTTGAATCGGTTTGAGAGACTCACGTCTGTCTGACTCGGCGCTTTAACTGTGCTGAGGCCCTCACTCTACTTGTTTTCTTTTCCAAGAGGACGACCACGTGGGCAATCGCGGCGTTTTCCGTTCCCATTCCCTCGGGGGTCTTGGCTTTCAGGCCGACACACTCCACCGGGACGTCCAATAATTCCGCCACCTTGCTGCGGATGTCCGCAGCGTGTGGGCCGATTCTCGGAGCGGAGAGTATTAACACCGAGTCCACATTGGCGATGGCACATCCAGCGGCGCGAACCCGCTTTAGCGCTTCGGCCAGAAAAACGGCCGAGTCTACGCCCTTCCAGCGCGAATCAGAGGGAGAAAACAAGGTGCCAATGTCAGGCGCGGCGATGGCGCCAAGCAAGGCGTCTGTCAGAGCGTGCAGTAAGACGTCGCCATCAGAATGCCCGCCCAGACCTTTGTTATGCGGCAGGGTCACACCGCCGATTTTCAGGGGAATCCCCCGTTTGAACTCGTGCGAATCCCAGCCATAACCGATTCTCATCCGGAAACCCCGGCCACGGATTCGCACGGATTTCCACGGATCTTTTTCCTGTCATTATCAAAGAGCAGCCTACGAAACTGAGGGCGAGTACCAAAATTGAGCAATAAACCTAATTCAATTTCCGTTGCCTTTAGATAATGAAGCAATTGCGCCTCATGAGCCGGATCGATAGAGCGAGAGCTCTTTAGTTCGAGTAGAACCTTCTTTTCCACTAAGATGTCTGCTCTAAAATCACCCACCTTCTGCCGGCGAAACCAAACCGGCACCGGAACTTGGCACTGCACGGCAAGACCGGCCTCCCTCAGCGCCATCACGAGAGCCTCTTGATAGACAGACTCCAAAAACCCATAGCCAAGTTCATTGTAAACATCGTAGAAAACCCCAATAATCTTCGCGGTCAGGTCCCCGCATTCTAGGGTGTGCTCATGGCTCATGGATGAAGTGTAAGTAAGGACGTGAAATAATCGGTAAGAATCCGTGCAAATCTGTGGCCTAATTCCCCAAATAAAACTCAGCCAATTCCAGATCTCCCGGCGTGGTGATCTTTATATTTCGCGGGGAGCCCATCACGACTGCCACGTCGTGTCCGGAACGCTCAACCAACGAAGCTTCATCGGTTCCGATGAACCCGTCGGCTGCGGCTTCGTCGAAAGCTCTCTTTAGTACGCTGAAACGAAAGCCCTGCGGCGTCTGCGCCATGACCACACGCTCTCGCGGAACTGTCGCCGTGATCACCGCCCCTTCAGCCGTACGCTCAACTTGTTTGACTGTGTCGACCGCAGGCAAACCCGCGATCGCGGCGCCGTATTTTTCTGCCGCCCGAATCACGTCATGGATGATCTCTGCGGTAACAAAGGGCCGGACCGCATCGTGGACGAGCACGATATCGTCGGGAGCCGCCGAAATTGCCGCGATTGCATTGGCAACGGAGTGCTGTCGATGCTCTCCGCCTTCGACAAAATGTGTTTTCTTCGGCAGGATGTTCCTCTCATCCTGTTCCAGCCTAGTTTGAAACCCGCTAATCTCGTTCTTCCGCAAAGCAACGTAAATCTCAGAAACCTCCGGGCTGGCGGCGAACTTACGCAGTGTATGAATAAGGATTGGCGTTCCTCCAAGCTCGGTAAACTGCTTGGACGCAACCGGCTTCTTTCCTTTCGATTCCGGAGCAGACGCCATGCGCGTCCCTAGACCCGCTGCTGGAATGATGGCAACTACCTTCATGGCGGGCTGCAAGTATACGAGGCGGCAAGAGCCAGTTCAAATCCGGCTCACTAAGGGTGTGCCGATTGCTGTGACAGTTTCATAACTCTCGCTAAGATTTTCCTGTACGGCGTATTTTGCTCCTTGCGTGAACTTCTTGCCAGGAGGGTTCTACTTACCTTCCTCAAGCTGCAGTGCTTCAGCTACAACTCCTCATGGGCCATGGCGTTAGGAGTAACTCCCAACGTTAACGGCATTGGCAATCCATTTGCGAACCAAAAATGTAAGTTCCCAGCGACCGGCATGGACATCAAAGCCAAGTAGTGAGTTGGAGGAGTTGTGCCCAGGCAAAATCATTCCTGGCTAGCCCTGATCACATTCTGCGCTACCACCGCTTTGGTGGCGGCGCTTGGGCTCGCTATTCTGATCGCCAGCGCCACAGTTGCGTTCGCGATTGCACAATCTTTGAGGTTGCCCAGTTCGCATACAAGTCAGCCACCCAATCCGTCGGTCGAGCAGTCGTTTTCCGGTGTTGTGACAGACTCCCACTGCGGAGCCAGGCACGCAAGGAATTCAGGGAAAAGTCCGGCAGAATGCGCGCGTGCCTGCGTCCGGGATGGCATGCAGTATAGGCTGGTTGATGGCGACAAAGTCTATGCTTTGCAAGGGCAAACAGCTGGTTTGGACAGGCTCGCCGGTCAGCGCACGACAATCGGCGGCACTCTCGACGGGAACACCATTCAGGTAAGCTCTATAGCAGTCCAATAGTGGCCAGCCCCAGTCCTAGTTGCGGAAAGACTCGCATCCGGTCTACCGGCTGTACTGGTTCTTCTTCTTATCTTGGTGGCGCTCAAGGCCTAGCTGAATTAGCCGCCCGATCAGTTCCGGATATGAAACCCCCGACGCCGCCCACAGCTTCGGATACATGCTGATCGAGGTAAAGCCGGGCATAGTGTTGATCTCGTTCAGGTAGATCTTGCGCGTTTTCGCATCCATCAGAAAGTCCACGCGTGCGAGGCCGGAGCAGTCCACGGCTTGGAAAGCGCGGATGGCCAATTCCTGCACCTTTTTCGCCTCTGATCTGGTCAGCTTTGCGGGGATGACCAGCGTAGAGCCTTCTTCGAGGTATTTCGCGTTGTAATCGTAGAATTCTTTGCAGGGAACAATCTCTCCGGGAACAGACGCCTGCGGTTTGTCATTGCCGAGCACTGAGCACTCGATCTCGCGAGCTTTGTGCTTCTTCCCTCCCACGCTTTCTTCGATCACAATTTTGCGGTCGAACTTTGCGGCTTCTTCGATGGCGGGGCCGAGTTCCTCGCGGTTGTGGGCTTTTGAAATTCCGACTGAAGATCCCAAGTTTGCCGGCTTTACGAAAACGGGATATTTCAGATTCTTCTCAACAAATTTGTGAACTTTCTTAGGTTCGTCCTCCCAAGCACCGCGAAGAAAGGTCACGTGCTTCACAATGGGCAGCCCGGCGGCGCGGAAGAGCGACTTCATGATGTCTTTGTCCATGCCCGCAGCCGAGCCGAGCACGCCGGCGCCAACATAGGGAATGTCAGCAAGTTCGAGCAGGCCCTGGATGGTTCCGTCCTCGCCGAAAGTGCCGTGCAGAACGGGGAAAATAATGTCGACATTGATGGCACGATCAGATGCGCGGCGAGTGAGAGTGGGATCGGTCTGGAAGGGCGCGAGGGAGCCACCGGATTTTTTGGGCTCTGGTGGAACCACGACCGCCTCGCCGGCCGCGAGCACAGCAGCAGCAGGAGTGGTCTCGGGATCGCCGGCACGCAGATGGCGCGCTTCATGCTCCGGTGTCTTGCCATTCAGCAACTTTTCGGCTTCTGCCGAAGTCAGCCAGCGGCCCTCCTTGGTAATGCCGATCGGCACCACTTCGTACTTGCTCTTATCAATCGCACCGAGAACCGATGCCGCAGAGAGAAGAG
>DAIMDJ010000100.1:0-8278 GCA_036725905.1 Terriglobales bacterium | reverse complement strand
GAAATGCATATGGCCAATAACGAGCGTTCTGCCGGCCTATGGACGCGCGCCGAGCATCCGGGCAACGATCCCGAATCAATGCGCACATTTCAGGAGCTGGGCGAGATCCGTTTCATGGAAGAGAAGCAGCAGGAAGTGCGGCAGTTTATCCGTGAACATCCTGGAACATTTTTGCTTTATAGTCTCGAACGCGCGGGATATTTTTGGGTCGGGCCGCCACAACTCAACATCATCGGCGGATACGATCTGAGGATTGCTCGCCACATCGCATTTCTCATTCCCGCAGTATTCGGTTTTGTTGGGCTGTGGCTGACGATTCGCAACCGTAAGACGGGTGCGTTTCTTTTCGCCTGCTTTCTGCTGATATATCCGATTCCGTATTACATGGTGCAGCCATTCCCTCGTTATAAGCACCCAATTGAGCCGGAGATGATTTTGCTCGCCGTCTATGTTTTTTGGGAGGCTCGCCGGGTGCAGCTAAGCTGGCCGGTTTTTCACAAGCACGCGTAATCTCCCGGTTGGCGCTCTTCTCTCGATCATTTAAATTGAGGTATGCGCGCCATTCTGCAGAAGCGTGGGCTCCGCTACATCTTCGCCGCCAATATGATCTCGATGCTGGGCAGCGGCATGAATGCGGCTGCCGTGGCCTGGTATATCCTGCAGGCCACTCACTCGAAAATGGCGTTGGGACTGTTCGCGGTGTTGCAGACCCTTCCCGCGATGTTGATGCTGCCTTTTACCGGAGTCCTGATTGATCGCGAGGATCGCCGCCGGCTGGTGATGTGGCTCGATGCGGTGCGGGCCATCGTCATCCTCACCGTTGCCGTGCTCGCTTTAACCAACAGAGTGAAGCTCTGGGAAGTCTATTTAATGAACACGCTGGTGGCGGCCGGTTTCTGGATGTTCTGGCCGACGATCACGGCACTTATTCAAGAGCTGACCCCGGATGAAGAGTTCGTACACGCGAATACGTTTCTGCTGGCGGGGATCCAGGGCGGATGGCTGATCGCTGGCTCCATAGTCGGATTCGTCTACAACCATATCGGGCTGGGTGGCGTGCTGTTGATTGACGTTTCCAGCTATGTGGTCTCGTTTCTCTGCTACTTCGCAGTGCGCAAGGGACGGCACGTGGTGCCACGACCGTCAGAGCTGCGGGCAGACATTGTGGCCGCAGAAACAGCTTTTGGGCGATTTCTCCGCGAGATGCACGAAGGCATTCAGTTTGTGCGCGGCAATCGCCCATTGATCCTGCTGGGAATTAGTTGGGCACTATTCCTGGGTGCGATGCTGACTGCCGTTGTCGTCACTGCGCCGTTGAGCGATCAGGTGTTTCATCGTGGGGCTGTTGGATACGGCTGGCTGAATGCGGGTTGGGGCGTTGGCGCATTTCTGAGTGCGCTATATGCGCCGCAGATGATCGCCCAGGTGAGCGCCCGGCGTTCGATTGCGATCTCCATGGGCGCACTCGCCATTTGCATGAGCTTGGCGCCGCTGTCTCCTGTGCTGGCCATCGCTGTGGCGGTTTACGGAATCATGGGATCGGCGCGCGGCGTGAGCGGGATCGCGATCAATACCAGCCTTATGGAACTGGTGCCGCGGCATTTCATGGGCCGCGTGCAGAACACCTTCTATTTCGCTGGCACTGGGCTACAGATTGTTCTGGGATTTCTGGTGGGAGCAGTTGCGCAATTAAATCTGGTTGCTGGATTTTGCATCATTGGCCTGGTATATGCCGTAGCGTTTGTTGCGGCGAGTTGGCCGGTTGCGACTCCGGTCGAAGCACGGGAAGCCAGTCCGGTCGAATGATCAATAATTAACCACGAAGGACACTAAAGGTACACGAAGGAAGATTCAAAAAGCAGGTCTTCTGACTTCTGCATTCTGACTTCTTACTTCTGCCTTCTCCCTGTTATCCTTGTTCGTTTCAAATTTCCAGGAGATAGGCATGTCATCCACTCTGGAGGGGCGCGTTGCAGTCGTGTTCGGAGTCGCCAATAAGCGCTCGATTGCGTGGTCGATCGCGCAGGGGCTGCACAATGCCGGCGCAAAGCTGGCAGTGACTTATCAGAATGAGCGACTGGAGGAGGAAGCGAGAGACCTGATTCTGTCGCTGCCCGGCGCGGAAGCCTTTATGTGCGATGTTTCCAACGACAATGAAATCGAGGCTCTGTTTGGCAAGCTTAAGGAACGATATGACAAGCTGCATGTTCTGGTGCATAGTGTGGCGTTCGCGCCGGCGGACGAATTAAAAGGCGCGTTCCTCGATACCACACGGGAAGGTTTTCGCGTCGCTCACGACGTCAGCGTATATTCGCTGATTGCGGTTTCCCGGGCGGCTGCTCCGCTAATGGAAGATGGCGGCAGCATTGTTACCATGACCTACTATGGCGCCGAGAAAGTTGTGCCTCACTACAACGTGATGGGGGTGGCAAAAGCATCGCTCGAGTGCACGGTGCGGTATCTGGCTTACGATCTTGGGAAGCGCAAGATTCGCGTGAACGCGATTTCCGCCGGACCGATCAAAACGCTGGCTGCACGCGGCATTGCAGGATTCGGCGATATGCAGAAATCTCACGCCGAGCGCGCGCCTCTGCAACGGAATGTGGATGTAAACGAAGTCGGTGCCACTGGCGTATTCCTGGCTTCCGATGCCAGTTCCGGGATCACCGGCGAAGTGATCTACGTAGATTGCGGGTACAACATCATGGGATTTTGAAACCGAGGCGTCGGCAAAAGCGCTGCTCGTATCACGTAAAGATTCAATCCGGAGCGCGGGGGCCGGATAGAAACCGCTGCCAACTGGGTTTGCAGCCAGGGCTGCATCTTGCGATGCTTCCCCTCATCTTTCGCAACTCGCTTTTATTCTCCGGTTTTGGTTTTCGACAACCTGTGCAAGATGAATTCCTGTGCCAGGCTGCTGAACATGCGCTCGCCGGTGCTGATAAGGAAATTCTGGAAGACCAGTCCCGCACCGCGATTGGATGGCGGATAGTAAGGGTTTGAGAGAGCGGCCGAGGCCAGGTCGCCGCCGATGCTTGAGTAGTTCGGCTGCATATGTCCATTGTCTCCCCTGCAGATGAACGGGTGGAAGATCGCGTGGAAAGCGCGAGACTTGTTTGTGCCCGTGCCCTGGAAGAAGTAACGCGGGTCCTGGTGCAGAAGCGATGGCAGGATGGCGCCGCCGATCATGATGTCGGAAAGGCCGTCGGTAGCGACAGCGCCATAGCGCTCGCCGTAACCCTTCAGACCCTGAGGGTAGTTGGGAGTGTCCCCGGCCTGGTTGATGCCGGCAAGAACACCTACCCCGATGACGGTAACAGGATCGGTGCTGGTCTTAAATGCGAGTTGGAACTTCAGCTTCGTTGTCAGCGGCGCAGCGTCGTGATCATAGACGACGTAGAAATTGGGGAAGATGCCAAGAACCCGCTGCTCCTCCTCGATCCTGACCTGCTCGATGGCGACCTCTTCGGGGGAATAATCCACAGATACCGTGGTCATCACCTCTGCGATGTTGAGTTTGCTGCCCGTCAGGATTACGTACTGGCCTGGATTAACGATGATGGGGGGCGAGGTCCAGGCTGCAAATCCGTTCGCGGTGATGCCGACGCTATAAGTTCCTGGTTCGAGACCTTTGAGTTCAAAGAATCCGTCGTCGTCCGACACCACCGTGCGTGGATCTCCGGGGACGGGACCCTTAAGAACGACGGTGGCGCCAGCAACGGTGTCGTTGTCCACGTCCGTTACAGTGCCGGTAATACGTCCTGCCCCCGGATTGGGTGCATTGACGTCCTCTGCCGCCAAAGGTGCGGCCATCGCAATCGCGGCCAAGATCAACACGCAAATTTGTAGGGTTCTCACAACAAAAGCTCCCAGTGGACCATTGTGGGGTCTAACCTTATTCCATAGTGCCACTTCCGATCCTCCGCAGTCCTTTCGCATGAGCCGTAACCAGTTAGGAATTGGGTTCGTTAAAGCTGATCCCGGCTCCAAATTTAGTCGATTGTAAACAGCAGACATAATCCTCGCCAGTTCCGAACGTAACCCTTAGGAGTTGTCCCCTGGATCACTCTGAGAGGCACCCTGGGCCGGTTGTACAGCCGACAGTCCGCAGTATTCACTGGATACGCAATTGGATCCTGCGCTCGTCCCCCGTTCGCTCATTCCCTACCCGCTCCAGAGTGATTTCTGCGTTCTGATCGCGTTGCAGGCGCGGGAACTTCTCTCCCCACTCGACTAGGAGAACGCTGTTTTCGGCGATCAGGTCATCGAGGCCGAGGGTCTCAAGTTGGCGCGGCGTGTCTACCCGATAGAGATCAATGTGATAGACGTTGACTTCCGAGCCGCGATACTCATGCACCAGAGTGAAGGTTGGGCTGGTGACGTCGTCGGCGGTAGCAGCATGGAATCCCTCGGCAATGCCTTTGACTAGGGTGGTCTTGCCTGCGCCCAGTTCACCGCGCAAAAGGATCAACTTAGGCGGAGCAAGCATGGCGGCCAGCTTGCGGCCGAGGGCGATTGTTTCCTCTGCGGAGTGGGTGATGAATTCCTGGGTACTCATGCGGATCGATCAGTATAAATAGTGAAAGTTATCAGAGACTTCGTGCATCGCCTTCATTTTTCGGGACAAACCAGCGTCCGCAGGTTATTTTGACCAGAACTGGTATAGGATATGTCGGTCCAAAAGGGGTTCTGGCCATGCGTATTCCCTTCGCGCCCCTCGTCTTGACCGTAGTTTCTTCGCTTCTTATTCCCCACACTGTTCCGCTTGCGCTTGCGGGTGATCCGCAATGGGTGGAGATTCGGTCTCCGCATTTCTCCGTTGTGACTGATGCCGGCGAAAAACGCGGCCGTGAAGCTGCCATTAAGTTCGAGCAATTGCGAGCGGTTTTTGGAGCGATCCTGGTAAAAGCCAAGGTTAATCTTCCTATACCGCTTCAAATCGTCGCCTTCCGCAACACAAAAGAACTCCGCCAGTTCGCCCCGCTGTGGCACGGCAAGCCTACCGAGGTTGCGGGGCTTTTCCAGCCCGGACCGGATCGCGAATTCATCCTGCTGGACATGTCCGCAGAAGATCCGTGGACAGTTGTCTTTCATGAATACGCGCATCAATTGATGAATGGCAACATAACCGGCGAAACCCAACCCTGGTTCGACGAGGGTTTTGCCGAGTATTTCTCAACCATCGAAGTGGATGAAAAGCATGCAAAACTGGGATTGAAACCGCCCCCCGGAGACTGGGAGATTCTCCACCAATATAGCTTGATGAAAGTTTCGGATTTGTTTCGGGTGCAGCATAATTCGCAGGCGTACAACGAAGGCGACCGGCGCTCGTTGTTCTATGCTGAATCGTGGCTGCTCGTTCATTACCTGTATGACACAAACCAGGTTCCGAAGGTCGCTCCATTCTTTGACGCAGTGATAGATCGGAAGGTCAGCGTTGAGGACGGCATTCAGAAGGCGTTCGGAATAAGTGCAGCGCAATTGGATAAAGCGTTGCGCGACTACGTAGCACGCGGACAGTGGAGATATTTTACTATTGCGACGCCGCCGGGCATCGAAACCACCGGATACACCGTTAGCCCGATTAACCTGGCGACCGCCAAGGCGGTTATGGCCGATGTCCACCTGCACTCAATGGATTATCAGGACAAGGCGATACAGGAATTTGAGCAGGTGCTTGCGATGGAACCCATCAACGGCGCCGCCCTGCGCGGTCTGGGATACGCATCCTTGCGGAAGCAGGATTTTCAGCGTGCCGGCGATTACTTTCAGAAGGCGGTGAAGGCTGACTCGAAAGATCCGCGTGTGTACTATTATTCGGCGCTGCTGGCAAACCAAGAGGGCTCGTTCGCGCGCGATCCAGAAAAGCTTGCTGCCATGAAGAAGCAACTGCAGACCTCAATTACTTTGGATCCAGACTTCGCTGATGCTTACGCTCTCCTCGCATTCGCACAAATGTCCTCGGGTGAGTACAACGAGGCGTTGGAATCCATGAAGAAGGCGTCGCAGCTTAGCCCTCGTAATGAACAATATCTCTTTAACTTGTCGCAGATGTATGTAGCAGTTAAAAAGGTGAACGAGGCAGTTGGCATCCTGCATGGCCTGGAAAACAGCACAGACCCAGAAGTAGCTTCCAGAGCGCGAGCGTCGATGGTGCAGATAACGAAGATGAATAGTGTGCTGGCTGCTATGTCCAAGCCATCAGAAGCCGGACTAACGGAAGTGGCATCCACAGATCACGCGACGGCGCCGGCGCCGCCGGACAACAGCTCGAATGACGACTACACGCCACTTCCACCGGACCCTCACCCAACGAAGTTCCTAAAGGGGAAACTGGTGAGCGTTGACTGTTCTGCTGCTCCCACGGCGCTACTGACTGTGATCGCAAATAGCAAGACCTGGAAGATGAAAGTGGCCAATAGCCAGAACGTCATCGTCATAGGTAGCGACAATTTTTCTTGTGAGTGGAGGAATCAGAAGGTTGCCCTTAATTACCGGGAAGTGGGCGATGGCGAGGGCAATGTGATCTCCGTGGAGATCCAATAATCGATAGCCCGCGAGCGATTACAAACTAATTCCCTGCGGCCGCCTTTCAGCGCGTTGAAACTCTACCTCAGAGCTGCATCAAATCGATTTCGGTAAAGACCACTGGCTGGAGCGGATTCCCTGAAAGCTCTTGTCGCTCACTGCTTCCACAGTCATGCTGAGCGCGCGATGGTGCTCGTCTTCCAGCGCGACGAAACGGAACGGCTGCAGGTAACCGTCACGAGTGGCGGGCATAGGCGAAAGCATTTCCGCCATGCCATGTACCGGGCCGGATTGAGTTTGAAAAGCGATTTCGACAAAATCACCTTGCCCTAAAGACTTGCCCAGCCGAAGAAGTCCACCGGTTATGGAAATAGTCTGGAGCTTGCCTTTAGCGCGCTGGCCATCGTCGAGCATCACCAGTGCCAGGACCGAACCGCCGAGATGAATTCTGGGAGCACGCCGCTGCGGATTCGGTTGGGGGAAGTGTGTCATAGCCAAACTGACTATGACACACGCGTTCACCACGCAAGCAGATTACGAAAGCACATGTACGGATTCCTTTAGGCGTCTATGTCGCGGAAGCTGAGATCGATTGGCTCGTAAAGTATCGCCCCAGGTTAGCGCCCAAAAGCGGGGTGCGAACCTGGGGCACCTTGGTACCAGCAAGATCGTCAGCAGCAAATTCCTCGCGGCTGAAGCCATTCGGAATGACGATGAGAAAGGGAAGCTGTTCGGCACCCTTCGGCTTCGCTCAGGGCAGGCTCAAGGACTAGAAGTCGTGCCGTTCCCGGCTTGCTCTGCACCAAATTTCGCCGGAGCATGCGGGTAGCCCGGAAATGCGTAGGTCCTTCGTCGGGAGTCCTGCGCGAGCGCAGGACTCCGCTTCCTCCAGGATGACAATGGTAAGGGGAGCACGAGCGAGGACGCTCGCGCCTACATCGTCGGGAATGGGATCTCGCGGACAGGAGTGTCCGCCACATGGGATGGCTTCCCCCTTTCGCACAAAACGCGAAAGGATGGCGCACCAAGCTGTCCTCGCGTAGTCTGTGCCAGCATGAGCGGGGACGCTCGCGCCTAACATTGTCGGGAACGGAATCTCGCGGACAGGAAGGGTCCGCACCACACGTACGAACTGGATTGTCAACAGCAGATTGCTCGCGGCTGAAGCCGCTCGGAATGACAATGAGAAAGGGAAGTTGTTCGGCACCCTCGGCCTCGCTCAGGGCAGGCTCAAGGACTGAAGTCGTGCCCTTCCCGGAATGCTCGCGGGCGAGGGCGCCCGCGCCACGCAACACCTCCGCGCCACTAGGTTTGCACCCCAATCAATCCTTCGCGGTTGTCGAAGGGTGGGCTGCGATATGCCCTAGTCACAGCCTGAGCTTCGGTTCTGTCGCACGCTGCGTGCCTCCCACAGCGTGCGCGGCGGGTGATCTTCCTTTACATGTCGGGCGGACCGTCGCACCTGGAGACGTTCGATAACAAACCGCAGCTCGCCAAACTGCACGGTCAACCGATGCCCGAATCGTTCACCCAAGGCCAGCAGGTTGCCCAACTGCAAAATCAGGAGCTGGCTTGTTTTGCGCCGCAGTTTGCCTTTTCGCGACACGGACGGTCGGGCCAGGAAATCAGCGAACTGTTTCCGCACCTCGGCACGGTGGCCGACGATCTCTGCATCATTCGCTCGATGGTCACCGACGCCATCAACCACGATCCGGCGCACACGCTCATGAATACGGGCACAACCATTTCC
>DAIMDJ010000099.1:0-8280 GCA_036725905.1 Terriglobales bacterium | reverse complement strand
GATTCAACCGAGGGCGGTGCGTCGCGATGACTCGGCGCTTGCCTTTATTTTCGCATCTTTCCGCAAATTCTGCGAAAGGCTGGAAGGGCAAGCACTTAGGAGTCGAACCTGACTAATCAATGGAAAGAGTAGCGCGAATCGCAGGGGTTAAACGTCAAAAAATGTAAAACGTTGTTTGAACCTGAGGTGAAATATTTCTGCTGCAAGATGGCTCGATGATAGAATTCGCGCCCGGCAAAAAAAGATGTAAGCAAAAACTGGCACGCTCACCTCAATTATCTGTGGTCTACCGCTAGGGCAAAGACCTTAGAACTTTGGTTCCCTTTTAGCACATGAAATTCCACTATTCCAAAGGATTTCCACAACAATGTGGAATGCCTGGGGAGTAAAATGCCAGTTGGTCGCCGAATGCGGCGTTGACCGTCACTCCAACACGAGGAAAGGATTTTCTGCCAATGTGGAAGCCCACAAATCAGCCAACGAGTCCATCCCGGCCAGGTGAGCCGGAGCGTCCCGCTATGCCCGCGTCGAGCGTGCCGAGCATGAGCGAACCGGCGGCGGCGGCGGCGCCACGCACGGCTGCCACCACCACTACTACCGCGGATCAGGCGACGATCGGCAAATCTCTGGTAATTAAAGGCGAGGTGACCGGTTCGGAGTCGCTTTATATTGATGGCCGAGTGGAAGGCTCGATCAATCTTTCCGGCAATCGGGTTACGGTCGGACGGAATGGCGTGGTTGCGGCCAACATCAACGCGCGAGAAATCGTGGTGCTTGGCAAAGTTCGCGGCAATCTGACGGCTAGCGATCGCGTTGATATTCGGAGCGATGGCTCGCTTACTGGCGATGTTGTTGCGGCGCGCATTTCCATTGAAGACGGCGCGTTCTTTAAGGGCGGTATCGACATTCGCAAGGCCGGCCAGAAACCGAATGGCGAAGAAGCCAAGCCGACGACTGCAGCTCTGGAAACCGCAACGGCAGCTCGCGCTTAACTACGTGGTGGTGGCTGACGCGCCAGTCCATCGTGGCCGTTGATGCTACTTGCGGCAAGACTTAGTTTGACGTTTCGCTGATACGGCTTTTCCCGCGATAGTCTCGGGGGCACTCTCACGGGGGTTCCCGCGCTACCCTGTTTCTCCGCATAAAAATCCCCGAAAAAATGCCTGCCGAGTAAGGGTTCTCCCGATCAACTAGCGCCGGGCGAAGCGCATCTAAGTTCTTCGGAGAAAAGTTGCATGGCCGTTCCCAACGTCACCGTTGCCCGCTCTTCGCAGCTAGTTAAGCCGGTTCCTCTGCTCGAGGGTACGCGGACGGATCCTGCGGGCAAAGCTGTACGCAATGTGATTCTGCTCTCTGTTCCTGATGATGAATATGAGCTGATTCGGCCTCACCTCGAACTTCTCGAACTTCCTCGTCACTTTGTCATGCATGAGCAGGGAGAAAAACTCGATTTTGCCTATTTCCCGAATGAGGGGATGGTCTCGCTGGTCATACTGGTCAAGGATGGCAAGAGTGTCGAGGTCGGACTGGTCGGCAAAGAAGGAATGACTGGCACTCCGCTCGCGGTGGGAGTATCGCGCGGTCCGTTTCGGGCGATTGTGCAGATTCCCGGCAGTGGGCTCCGACTTCCAGCGGAGACACTGGAAACAATTCTGCCGCTGGCGCCTGAATTCAAGTCGCATCTCAATCGGTACATTTTGACGCAAGGGCTGCAAATAGCCCAAGTCGCGGCCTGCAACCGCCTGCATGAACTCGACCAGCGGCTGGCGCGCTGGCTTCTCATGTGCCAGGACAGAGTTGATTCCGAGTGGATCTCGTTGACCCACGAATTTTTGGCACAGATGCTCGGCAGCGGCCGGCCTAGCGTCACGATAGCTGCCGGAATGCTGGAGCGCGCAGGCGCGATTGAAAATACGCGCGGCACAATCCGTGTGCTCAATCGCAAAGCTCTGGAGAAAGCCGCGTGCGAGTGTTATGACGTAATTCAGAACTTCAATGGTGGTCTCGGGCTGAGATAACGTCCACGACCGCCTGCCGGTAGAGGTTCCCTCCGTTCGTTGCCGGACTGACATTATTCCCCACCGCAAATAGCCTACGCACACTTCGTCCACATGCCCTCTTCGGCACGCACAGGAGAGTTGTGGAAACAACAAAGAACCGGACTGAAAGAGCAAGAAGACCTGAGCCTCCGCGGCGTACTTGCGGCGGCGATCACGCAGTGAAAAGCGAACTGCTCTTGGCGATTCCTGATCGAGAGTACTCCCTTCTTCGGCCTCACCTCGAGTACGTCGACCTGCCTCATCATCATATTCTGCAAGAACCGGGCCAGAAGATCGAATTCGCCTATTTTCTCAACTCAGGCATGGCGTCATTAGTGATTCTTACGAGCGATGGCAGAAGTGTGGAGGTCGCTATTGTCGGGAAGGAAGGCATGGTCGGCACTCCGCTAGCAGTGGGGCTCGATCGCGGGCCATATCGTGCCGTCGTGCAAATCACGGGAAGCGGGTGCCGCATCAAGTCCGAACTGCTTGCTGAAACGCTACAGCGCGCGCCCGAACTGCGGCTGATCTTGAATCGTTACGTTCTGATTCAGGGATTGCAGTTGGCGCAGATCGCAGCCTGCAACCGTCTGCACGAAATCGAGCAGCGCCTGGCGCGTTGGCTGCTCATGTGCCAGGACCGGGTTGAGTCGGATATTCTGCTCGTCACGCATGATTTTCTGGCGCAGATGCTCGGTACCGGGAGGCCCAGCGTGAGCCTGGCAGCCGGAACTCTGCAGCGTTCGGGCATGATTGAGAATCTACGTGGAAGGGTGCGAATCGTGAATCGCACGGACCTGGAAAATGCGGCGTGCGAATGCTACCGGGCACTGAAGCAGTTCAACGGAAGTTTGGGAATTCGCTATACATAACCAGTCGGGGGAGCCTCTTACGCCTCGATGCCTCTGCTCAAATCCTCCGCTTGTTGCTCTGCAACCCGCGGGTATGACGTCGACTTGCGCCGCTGCAAGTCTTGGGGCAGATGGGAACGAGTGAACCATAGCCCGGCCGCCGTTGCTGCGGCCCAAGTCAGTGCTATGAGCCCCAAAGCCCTCAGATCCGCGCTGCGGCTGTTGTTAGCCATTACGATTCGCCCCACCTCATAGCTGAGCATGCCTGCGATCAGCGCAGTAATTCCCGCCTTGCCAATTTCCCCCCAGTTCAACCTGTCAATCCGAACCAGCTTGCGACGATGAAGCAGGACGGCCAGAGCCAGGGTGTTTGCCATGATGCCCACATCCGAAGCCATAGCTAGGCCTACTGTCGAGAATGCACGATAAAGCGCAGAGTACATTGGGATCGACGCTACAGTGATCAGGCTGCTGGCAATCATCGGAGTGAGAGTATTCCCAGCGGCATAGAATGCACGGGAATAAAGGGCCTGTGCTGACCAGAAAGCCAGCGAGAGCGAGAACCAGAAGAAGTAAAGAGCTGTGTGCTGCGAGTCAGAAAAACTAAAGTGCCCACGGCGGTAAACGAGGTCGATCAGCGGCAGCGCGGCAGCCATCATTAGAGCTGTGGCTAGGAGAGAAGTGGCGATAATGCGGTAGATTGATCCATTCACGGTTTCCGCAAACTCCTGCATGCGCTTTTCCCCGAAAAGCCTGGCGAAAAACGGCAACGAGGCTTGGCTGGTGGCCTGCCCCAGAACTGCGATAGGGACAGCGAACAAGCGCTTGGCATAGTTGAGACGTGTGATATCGCCTACGGCCCCGGATGCGAAGTAGCGGAGAATCCAATCGTCGGCAGTAACAAGAGAAACGCCGAGCATGAGTGGAATCGACAAGCGCACCCATTCCCGGAATGCAGGATTGCGCACATCGAAGGAGAGGCTGTAGCCGGTTCCAATTCGCGCCGCGCCGATCGCATTCACTAAGAACGGCCCAAGAAAACTGCCTGCCAGGGCGCCATATGCCAGTGAGGCGATGCCAATTCGTCGCGACAGCAGCAGCCCGCCCAGAATGATAGCTGCGTTATAGAGCAGCGGTCCGAAGGCGGGGAGCAGAAATAGCCGCCGGGAAAGGAGTACTGCGGAGACGACTCCGCCCACGTAGAAGAAGATCTGTGCTGGAAGCAAAATGCGTGTGAGGTGAACACACAACTCAAGTTGGCCGGCGGTGAATCCGCTGAACAGATGGCGCGATATCTGCGGCGTAAAAATTTCCGCAAGAACAATGCCGATGCCCAGCACAGCTGTCATTACAGTGATGATCACTGAGAATGTTTTCTGGGCGTCCTCCTCTCGGTTCTCGGCCAGAAAACGGGTGTAGATCGAAACGAATGTAATCGATGCCGTGCCGCCGGCAACCAGATAGTTCAGCCAGTCCGGAATGGTGAAACCAGCGACGTAAGCGTCGGTCGCGGGACCCGCGCCGAAGGCCCAGGCAATGTAGGCTTCGCGGATGTAACCGATGACCCGCGAGAGCAGCACCGCCGTCATCAACAGCAGCGTGGCTGAGAAGGCCGTGTGCTGATGGGAGGGGCGCAGAAGGCGGAAGACCCGATTCATGGGCAGACCTAAGGTGGTTATACACGTCTTGGAACGGCAGGATAATTGGCAGGGCTAATTCCCGATGTTGTTGGGCGCTGGTTGCACGGGCGGGGACGCCCGCGCCTACATCGGATTGCGGTGGTCGCTGCTACTTTCCCTCTACAACCGCCTCAACAACGCTGTCGATTGCATCCGTCACGCGCTTGGTCGGCAGATTGAAGTTATTCGTGAGAATTGAGAAGGCGAACTGCTCGCCATGTTTAGTGGTCACGTATCCGGAAAGGCTCTTCACGCCGCCCAGAGCCCCCGTCTTCGCATAGATGCGGCCTTGCAGGTCGAGGCTCTTGAAGCGGTCGGAAAGCGAGCCATCAATGCCTGAAACTGGCAACGTGTCACGAAAGCTTGCGCCCCAGGGCTGCAACGCGGCATATCGGAGTAATTGAACAACCGCGTGGGGCGTGACGAGATTTTGCCGTGAGAGCCCGGAGCCATCATAAAAAACATACTGATCGTTGGGCACACCCGCCTGATTCAGGAATCCTCGCAGCACTTCCAGGCCACCCTCCACGGTTCCGGCGGTTCCTTTCTCGCGGCCTAGCAGGCGCAGCAGGATTTCTGCGTGCAAGTTTTGGCTCACTTTGTTGATGACGCGTACATCCTCGACCAGGGGCTTCGATTGATAACTGGCAAGCACCAACGCCTGGTTCTGCAAAGAGCGCATGGGCTCATCGCCACCACGAGCAGGCGCCGAGGCGGTCACGGTAAAAGTAGAAAGACTAGCCAACTCGGTGTGGCGAGTGCGCTGGCGGCCGTACACGCTGACGCCTCGAGTTTGCAGTAAGCCACGAAATAACGTTGCTGCGAACTCGGCCGGATCTTCGATAGCGAGGTCCTCGCTCGCGCCAGCATCATCGAGTGGCACGTTGCCCCACAGGGTCAAAAGAGTGGAACCGGGCTCACGGTTGATGAAGATCTTGCGCTGGGTGCCGCTCGGCGTGGTGATGATTCGATTATCAATTCGATAATAGTCTGCAAATGGCGTAATGCTGACGAACGCCCTCTCGCCCACGCGGTCGCCGGGCAGAATATTCACGAACACCACGTTGTCATTGATCGTGAGCGCGGAAACCGGGGCACCGTAATCCCACACGAGATCGTCCTGGCTCCATCCCTCACCATAACGCTCGAATGCGAAATAAGAGTCGTCCGCGACGATGTCTCCGTCTACGTACTTCACGCCTTTCTTCACAAGCTCATCGGCGAGTTGTTCGAGCACCTGGATGGGATGCTCGTTGCGGGCAGTGTGCAGCGCGTAGGGCAGTTCGCGTCCAGAGAGGTTGGGATCGCCTCGTCCCACGAGCACCAGATCGCCAGTCAGGCGTCCGTGCTTGTCCAGAGTACCGCTTGTCTCAACCGTCGTACGGAAATTGTAGTTGGGACCGATCAATGCTAATGCCGCGGCTGTAGTGAACAGCTTGGTGTTTGAGGCTGGCGTGAACAGTTTGTCTGCATTCTGCGAATACCGGACCTTGCCGTTCTGCAGGGAAACAACTTCAATTCCCCAGAAACCGCGAGCGAGGTCAGGCTGGCTGAGAATCGCGCCAACGCGCTTTTCAAGAGTTTTCTTGGAGGAAGCAGCCTGGAGCTGGATGCCTGCCAACAGGCAGAAAACGATCAGCGAAATCGAGCGCGCCCGGCGCATTGCAAGCTGATTGTAGCATTGGTCAGTCCTGATATTAGTGTCTGGCGGGGTTTGGGAATGGTGAAGAACTCCCCAACTCGTCTCGTGAACCGGTCATATTGGCCGTTACTGGTGAAACGGCGATTTTTCGCCAACTACGTAGCGATCTGATTCCAGAGCAGAGTGCAGATTGCTGCGAATGCAGGTATTAGCGCAGCGTCCGCGACGAGGTCCAGTCCACGATGGCGACTGTCTTGTCCGCGCCCGCAAACCGCGCCGCCAGGGACGGGCCAGGCAGGCCCGTCCCGATGATGATGGCGTCGAAGTGCTTCATGCAGCTCGTGCGCCTTCTATCTGGAGCTTGCCCTCTTCGGCCGCCTCTTCCGGCGTTTTGCCGTTCTGACGCGCGACGATATAGGCGGCGTACCATCCCGACCAGTGGTGCTTCGGAGCCGTCGGTTCGTACTTGCCATGATGTTCTTCTGTCTCTCGCAAGAGCTCCGTCATCGTGGCAACGTCAAAATTGCTGACCCCTCGCCCAGGCAGCCGGGTTGTGACCTCCTGCAACAGCCAGCCGTTGCCATCCGGATCATGGAAGGAGGCGAACGAGTGGTAACTCGTATGGGCAGGGTCCGGACCATTGACGCGGAGACGTCCAAATAAATAGGGCTCGTCCGTGCCGGTGTGCACATTAGTACCGTGGAACACCTCGCTGACTTCGACGCCGCGACGGCGCAGCTCGTTCCGGGTGGTCTCAATGTCGGAGACGGCCAGGTACAAGCCCTGGGCAGAGCCTGGTGCTGCCGTGGTGACGTTCTTGCCGAAGATTACCGAGCACCCGGAGCCGGGCGGCGTGAACTGGACCCCACGCCAGTCGTCACCAGCGGTGAAATCGGCGTCGAGCCTCCACCCGAGCCTGGCGTAGAACTCTTTCGCGCGGTCGACATCCGAAACCGAGATGATGACCACCTCAAGCTTCATGTCGACTCTCACGGCATTCGCGTTTGTGGTTGGTTCATTGTTGCGGATTGCACTCAAAGTTTCCATTTTTTCCTCGTTAATTCATTCACATAAATTGAAAGTCAGATCTGGCCTTTTGGAGGCTGCTGCGCTCTTCAAACTTGTACTCATGGTTCTCTGCCGTCGTCTTATTTCGCCGGGGCGGGAATTGTGCACGTCACTGTCTTGGACTGACCGGGGAAGACCTCATGGTTGGCGTCCACCAATTCAACCATCCAGTCTCCACAGCGAGCTGTCCTCACGTGAAACCGGCAGAAGTATACTCCTGTTCAGCTTGCGATTGATCCTGGAACAGAATTGAGTTTTGGTGGATCGTTGGCGTAATCAGGCGTTAGCACTCAGAACCGGGTCGGTAGGCGATATGGCGATGTTTCGCCAAGTATCAGGTTTCTGCTCTATTCGTTCGACCCTGACGTGCGATAGAAGAATCCTCGACCCTTCGACCAATCGACCGCAAAGAGCAGGACATCCGTCATGACGGCATTAGCTGGCCTTTCGACCTCGTAGAGATCGAACCCCTCACTGCGAATCCTGCCTGTATCAAGATTGCCCTTGAGCCCGCTGGGCCACCACGATACGTGAGGGTCTCGTACACGGCGAACTGACGACGGTAGCACATCAATGCTCTTGAGGTTCTTGCGAAGCTTTTCCGAATCGTCAGTCGCAAACTCGAAAGCACACCATTCCCTCGAGGGCGAAAGATCGTGAACCTCGTGGATAGCACGAGAACTGCTGGGCAGAAGATCGTCTGGTATCCAACCGCGAGTGATTGCGCCATCTTTGTCTGCTTCCGCAAGCGATGGGTAGAACGATTCATAACGATCGTTAAGGCTCGCCGCAAGCCGCGCAACAACGACCCAAACGACAAGGAATAAAAGTACGATCCCTACCGTGACCGCTAATGGTTTGCTGCGGTGTCCAAAGCGCCCGAATCCCGGCATGCACTCATGCTAGGCAACTACAAGTGAGAGGACAAGATTACTGACGAAAACAGGCGTTGGTGTTGAAAAAGTCACCGAGTTGGTGCTTGCGAGGGCGACAACAGCAAG
>DAIMDJ010000098.1:0-8284 GCA_036725905.1 Terriglobales bacterium | reverse complement strand
CTCACCTTTCACAATCCTTCCCACCGTATAAGCCTTCTCTCCAATGCGCTCCAGCACGCTTTGGGCTTTCTTGAATTTCTTCGAGGGGACCACCAGTAGCATTCCTATTCCCATGTTGAACGTCCGCAGCATTTCGTCTTTGGGGACATTGCCCAGCTTCTGCATGTGCTCGAAGATGGGCGGCGGCGGCCAGGAGCCGAGTTCGATCACCGCGGCCACTCCGCGCGGTAGAACGCGAGGCAAGTTTTCCGTGATGCCTCCTCCGGTGATGTGCGCCATCGCCGCCACGCACTCTCCGGCCAGCAACTTTTTGATCACCGGCCAGTAGCTCTTGTGGGTACGCATCAGTTCGTTGCCGACTTTGCCCTTCAGTTCGTTGACGTAGGTCTCTGGGGTGTAGCCGGCGACCTCAAACAGCAGCTTGCGGGCTAGCGAGTAGCCGTTGGTGTGCAGGCCGTTCGAAGGCAGGCCAAGAATTACATCTCCAACTTCTACTGTTTTTCCGTTGATGATGCGTTCGCGCTCCACTGCGCCAACAATGAATCCGGCAAGATCGTATTCTCCATCGGGATAAAAACCCGGCATCTCAGCGGTCTCGCCACCGATCAGCGCGCATCCATTGTGCTTGCAGGCCTCAGCCAAGCCTTCTACGACTTTTTCAGCGACCTCAGGCTCGAGCTTTCCCGTGGCCAAGTAATCCATGAAGAACAACGGCGTGGCGCCCTGCACCGCGATGTCGTTGACACAATGATTCACCAGGTCAGCGCCGATGGTGTGATGCGTCTTCATCTCGAAAGCGATCTTAAGTTTGGTGCCGACCCCATCGACGCTGGAGACAAGCACGGGATCGATCCACTTCGCCTTATCGACGGAGAACATCCCGCCAAAACCGCCAATCTCGCTGACCACATTGCGAGTGAAAGTTTTATGCGCGAGGTACCTAATGCGTTTCTTGGTCTTGTTAGCGCGCTCAATGTTCACCCCGGCATCGGCGTAGGTGACAGGGGTATTCTCGGAGGGGTCGTGGGCCACGGAGCTCAATCCATCACTGTTCTAGGGGAAGCCGCTGGATATCCGTTAACTGGAAGAAACGGTTAAGCGGTGGTCATTGTAGCACGTTCGGCGGAACAGCATTCAGCAGCCAGCAATGAGTCGCTCAGAGGCAGTGTGCCCAGCATCCGCCTCATCGGCATACACTGCGGTCGTCGCTACTGCGTTATGTAGCTGGAGAAGTAGTAAAGCAGCACCCCAAGCAATGCCAAGCCTGAAATGCCATACGCAGTTAGAACCCAAACATTGCGATCTTCCTTTCGAGTTGCGTGAGCTTCAGACTTCCCGGGTGTTGCAGATGTCCCAAGGGCCTGATCTTCCATTAAGACCTCCTAAAGAGTGGACAGGTGGCGGCGCAACATGCGTCACGTAAGTTGCTGACAGACAGCTCCAATGGGGCGAATTTTACTATGATCTGCCGCGTTCAGAGCAGCAAAAAATTACTTTACGTTGGAAGCAGAAAAACGCCCCGGCTCTGACGCCGGGGCTGTTGAAGATACTAGATTGAGCGCTTGGTTTACTTCGGCTCGTCCTTCTTCATCTCGTCTTTCTTCTCGGCCTTTTTTTCCTTTTTGGCAGCCTTCTTTTCCTTCTTGGCAGCCTTCTTCTCGGCCTTGGCTTCCTTCTTGTCAGCCGGGGCGCTGCTCGATGTGTCCTGAGCAAACGCAGCGGAGGACAGAGAGAGGGTCAGGGCCGCAGCAAACAACAGCGTGAGTAGCTTCTTCATATTTTCCAAACTCTCCTTGTAATTCGGATGGTAAATCCGTGACCCAGGACGCACGGCTGCGTTGATTGCGAGCAGGATTGTCCCGGTGGGTCTGCATTGTAGTCCAAACCAGTACTCTGCCCAAGCACAAAATGATGGGAGGGGTGCGGGTGCGCGGAATAAAAACAGGGTGCTCTTCGCCGCTCCATTGGTAGACTATACGAGCAGCTTACATAAGAGTTTCTTTTCGGGAGATTTCCACTATTTGTACGTGCAATTCGCTTTTTATTCGCTGTATAGTATGCCTATAATCCGCCGTCAACACCAAACGTCTTCATAAAAAAGGAGCAGTGCTCAATGGCCGACGAACGCACCAAAGCAATTGACCTGGCATTTGCGCAAATCGAAAAGCAGTTTGGCAAAGGTTCCATCATGCGGCTAGGATCAAAGGAAGCCATCGTCCCAATCTCAGTGATCCCAACCGGTGCGATCTCGTTTGACGCCGCGCTCGGCGTAGGGGGCTTCCCGCGCGGGCGCGTGGTTGAAATCTTCGGGCCGGAGTCTTCCGGAAAGACTACCATTGCATTGCAGGTGATCGCGCAAGCTCAAAAGGCGGGAGGCATGGCTGCCTTCGTCGATGCGGAGCACGCCCTAGATCCGATTTACGCGAAGAAACTGGGCGTAGATGTTGACAACCTGCTGGTCTCGCAGCCTGACTACGGCGAGCAGGCGCTGGAAATTGCTGAGGCTCTGGTTCGCTCCGGCGCAATTGATGTGCTGGTCGTGGATTCAGTAGCGGCGCTGGTCCCCAAGGCCGAATTGGATGGCGAGATGGGCGACAGTCACATGGGCCTGCAGGCACGGCTCATGTCGCAGGCCCTGCGCAAGCTGACGGGAATTGTTTCTAAGTCGCGCACCTGCCTTATCTTTATCAACCAGATTCGCGAAAAGATTGGCGTGATGTTTGGCAATCCGGAAACTACCACCGGCGGTCGCGCGCTCAAGTTTTACGCTTCTGTGCGTGTCGATATCCGCCGCATCGCTGCCATCAAAGAAGGCGATGTGGTCACTGGCTCGCGCACCAAGGTGAAAATAGTCAAAAACAAAGTTGCAGCCCCGTTTCGCGAATCGGAATTCGACATCATGTACGGCGAAGGGATTTCCAAAGAAGGCGACCTGCTCGATTTGGCCGTCAATCACAATCTGCTGGAAAAATCCGGCGCCTGGTTCAGCTACAAGGGTGAGCGCATCGGCCAGGGCCGTGAGAATGCGCGCCAGTTCCTGAAAGACAACAAAGAAGTGTATGCCAAACTGGAGACCGAGGTCCGGAAAGAACTGGGATTGGCTCCGGCGGTCGCTCAAGCGGCAGCGGGGCAGACGAATGGCCAGGGCACAACCGCGCGCGTGACGACCATGCCAACGGGAACGGAGGGGAAGGTGCCAGCCGCGAGGCGGTAATGCTCGTCTATGAATTTCCTCTGTGTTCCTCGGTGCCCTCAGTGGTCATTGTTTCTCTGATCGACAACAGGGAACACAAAGGGCGCAGAGCATTGCCGCACATTGCCATTCTGTACCCCGCCGCATAAAATCTTCTTTCGTTCAAGCCGTTCCCGAGGCCAATTGAAGAAAGTCACCGCTATTTATCCCGGCTCGTTTGATCCGCCGACCAACGGGCATCTGGATTTGATCGAGCGCGGCAGCAAAATTTTTGACGAATTGGTCGTCGCCATTCTGCGCAACCCTGATAAAGATCCCCTATTCAGCCTCGGGGAACGGCGCAGAATGTTGGAAGCCCTCACCGCGGAATTCCACAATGTTCGCGTCGACGTATTTGACGGCCTGACTGTCGACTACGCCGCCAAAATGAAGGCCAGCGCGGTACTGCGCGGAATTCGCGCGCTAAGCGATTATGAATATGAATTACAAATGGCATTGATGAACCGCAAGCTCCAGCCAAACCTGGAGACGGTTTTCATGATGCCTGCCGAGCAATATTCTTATCTGAGCTCCCGGCTAGTGCGCGAGGTCGCAAAGCTTGGCGGATCGATTGCAGACCTGGTCCCAGAGATGGTCGAACAAAGATTACGAGAAAAGCTGGAACCAGCGGTAAAGTTAGAGAACACCAGAAAATCAAAGACAAGGAAACGAGCATGACTCCAGTTGCAGCAGCGCCCGCCGAATTCAAACTTACCGAGCGAATCAACCGAATCGAGCCTTCCGCCACCATGGCTGTTGTCGCCGAAGCCGACAAGCTGCGCCAGCAAGGAATAGATGTTGTGGACTTCGGCGCTGGCGAGCCACACTTCGCGACTCCGCAACACATAAAAGATGCCGCCATTAATGCCATCCAGAGCAATTTCAGCAAGTACACGGCGGTGGGCGGGACGACCGAACTGCGGGATGCTATTGTGCATCGTCATGCTGTTGATTTCGATTCCGACTATCGCCGTGAAGAAACAAGCGCCTCAGTTGGCGGGAAACACGCGCTGTTTAATGCCATTCAAGTGCTGGTCGACCACGGAGATGAGGTCATTCTGCCGGTGCCTTATTGGGTTTCATTCAAAGACATTGTGCGCTATGCCGGCGGGAACTGTTTGTTACTCGAAACCGATGAAGAACAAGGCTTTCGCGTAACTGCTGAAATGATCGAGCGCCTGATCACTCCCCGAACCAGGCTCATCATTCTGAATTCGCCATCGAATCCATCAGGCGCAGTAATATCGCCTGACGACTTGAAGGAAGTTGTTAGGCTGGCAGCAGAGCGCGGCATTTGGGTAATTTCTGACGAGTGCTACGTGTACTTGAGCTACACAGGCAAACGTTTCTCCATTGGCTCGCTACGCGAATATCGCGAGCGTATGGTGATCGTCGGCTCGCTCTCGAAAACCTACGCGATGACCGGCTGGCGATTGGGATACGCGCTCGCGCCCGCGCCGATCGTGAACGCGATGCAGAAGCTGCAAAGCCAATCGACGTCGAACCCTACTTCCATCGTGCAGAAGGCAGCGGTCGCAGCCCTGAACGGTCCGCAGCAGTGCGTCGAAGAAATGCGCCAGGAGTACATTCGGCTGCGCGATCATGTTGTAAAAGGCTTGCGTTCCATTCCCGGAATTAAATGCACGCTGCCGGAAGGGGCGTTCTACGCATATCCAAATGTCTCTGCATTCTTTGGACGCAGTGGGGTGAAATCGGCCTCCGATCTGGCTGGGAAACTCTTGCGCGAGTCCCACGTGGCCACCGTTCCGGGAGAAGGTTTCGGTACCCGCGACCACATCCGCGTTTCCTACGCGACGACGATCGCGGAATTGGACCGCGGATTGGAGCGGATGCGCAAATTCTTGACGATGTTGTGACCGGTTCGCCGCGGGGCGATGAGCGTTGGCTCTCTTGCCGAGAGGAGTGCCTGAGTGCCCGACACGATAGACGGGCGAGGACGCCCGTCCTCCATTGCAAGCGATTCCCCCTCGCGAACCAACGACCGCCCGGGCTGTAGAATTACCACTCTAGTTCTAGGAGGCGTTGTGTACCGCAGGGATTTCCTGGTGCGCACTGGGCATCTGGTTGGAGCGGCCGCTCTGGCAAGCGCGCTCCGCGAAGCTCACGCGTTTGCTCCTGGACAGTTGGAACCAGCTTCTATGAGCTGGGAGGAGTTCCGTGCCAGCTTCAACCTGGCTCCTGATTTGATCCACATGTCCGGATTTTTCCTGGCGTCTCATCCCAAGCCAGTCCGTGACGCGATTGAGGAACATCGGCGACGTTTTGATGAGAACCCCATCGAATACTTTTTTGGAAACGTCGAGAAGGCCGAAGCCGCTGTCGTCGCAGCAGCGGCACATTACCTTGCTGTCGATCCTGGTGATATCGCGCTAACCGACAGCACCACCATGGGTCTCGGCTTGCTTTACGGTGGGCTTACACTAGGTCCGCACCAGGAAATCTTGACAACCACTCACGACCACTATTCGACTGAGACGTCGCTCCGGCTTCGCGCAGAGCGCACAGGCGCATCAGTCCGGAGAGTTCCCCTGTATCACGATGGCGCTGATAAATCAGTGGAAGAGATCGTTGATAGAGTGACACGGGCGATTACACCTCAGACCCGCGTGCTGGCTGTAACCTGGGTGCACTCCTGCACCGGCGTAAAGCTCCCGCTTCGTGCAATGGCCGACGCGCTCAGGCCGATCAACGCTGAGCGAGACGAGCGAGACCGCGTGCTGTTCTGTGTGGACGGAGTCCACGGCCTGGGCGTGGACGGCACCACCCTCCCGGAGTTGGGCTGCGATTTCTTCGTAGCGGGATGCCACAAGTGGATGTTCGGGCCGCGAGGCACTGGACTGGTATGGGGCAGTCCGGTTGCCTGGAAATCCGCTACGGCAACGATTCCCACGTTCGACGACGCAACTTACGAGATGTGGATGAGGATCCGCCCGGAAGCACCGGTGCCTATCGGCGCCACTATGTCGCCGGGCGGCTTTCACTCTTTTGAACACCGCTGGTCTCTGAATCGTGCATTCGAGCTTCATCAAAAAGTTGGGAAGCAGGCGATCAAAGAAAGAATTCACGCGCTTAACCGTCAGCTCAAAGAGGGCCTGGCGAAGATGCCGAAAATTAAGCTTTATACTCCGATGGCGGACGAGCTTTCGGCTGGTATCGTTTGCTTTGACGTGGAAGGTATGCCGGCCCAGCAGGTCGTGGACCGGCTCCGGCAGCGAAAAATCATAGCCAGCGTGACTCCGTATAAGACCCTTTATGCGCGCCTTTCACCGGGCCTGCTCACATCACCCTCAGAAGTGGAAACAACCCTGGCGGCGGTTCGAGCGCTGACGGCCTGAAGGAAGCGTTGGGTGCCCGAATCTTTTGTTGGCGCGCTGGTCCTGCCTTTGCAAGCAGCCTCTGCGCCAAGTTAAGCTTCTAACCTGGATTGCGGCCTGCGTTCTTCTGCCTCCGCCATTGCGATGAGCGAACTTTACCCATTCCGGATGCTGCCTGCGTTCGATCCGCGCCCCTGGGGCACGCTGGATTTATCACCGATTTATCCCAATCATAGGTTCTCCGATAAGATCGGGGAGGCATGGTTGACCGGCGATGCTTGCCAGGTATCGAACGGCCCACTCGCCGGTAAGTCGCTGGCCGAATTGAGCACACATTATGGCCGGGAGCTCATCGGCAATGCAGCAAGAGATCCGAATCGTTTTCCGCTGCTGCTGAAGTTTTTGTTTCCGCACGAGAAGCTTTCTGTGCAAGTCCATCCCGATGATGAAGCAGCCCGCCGCGTCGGGGAACCTTGGGGAAAAACGGAATGCTGGTATGTGGTTCACGCCAAACCAGGGGCGCAGATCGCGCTGGGTTTGAAAGCGGGAACTACGCGGGATGAGTTCGAGAAAGCAATTCACGCGAACCAAGCCGAAGATCTTCTGCATTGGATCAATATTTATGCAGGCGAAATGATTTACGTTGCCGCCGGGACGGTACACACCTTGGGCCCAGGCTCCATCTTGCTGGAAACTCAGCAGCAATCGGACACAACCTACCGCTTATATGATTACGGCCGCCCGCGCGAATTGCACCTCGAACTAGGTTTGGCCGCGGTAAAAGAAAAAGTAGCGTCCGGAAAAGTAATTAAGCCCGCGCCCGTAGAATTGAACGGCAATAAGAGCCGGCATGCCCAGCTGGTCGCAGCGCCATATTTTGCCGTAGACACGTTCGAATTGAAATCGTCTCACGAGTTCTGTATTGATCACCTCGGCAAAAGCTCGGTACAGATTATGGTCGCGGTAGAGGGTTGAAATTGCGAAGCCCCGGGCGTTGAGCCAGTTACGTTCGCCAAGGGTGATGCGGTCGTCGTGCCGGCTTGCATGTCTAACTTTCGGGTGCGTCCGCAGTGGGAAGTGGAACTGATAAGGGCGGCCGTGCCGGGAGATTCCCTTCCCGAGCCGGTTACCAGAAGGTAATCCGCGACTTCTGATTACGCTGCCAGCCTGAGCGGAAGGTTTACTCGCGCGCGCAGCGTGAGATTCGCAGATGCTGCGGGTTGCGCAGCATCGCTTTGCCGAAAGAGGCAGTTGGAGGAGATGCGCACATCAACGTGACTCCGATTCCAAAGTTTTATCCCGTGATCCTCGCTGGAGGCCGCGGCACACGTTTTTGGCCGCTGAGCCGCAAGCGGCGTGCCAAACAATTGCTCGCGTTGGATGGCAAGCAGACCATGATTCAGCAGACGGTTTCGCGGCTGCTGCCGTTGGCGTCACTGAAAAGATTTTGGGTGATTACGAACGAAGATCTACGGCGCGAACTCTCGCGTCAACTGCCTCGGCTGGTCAAATCGCAGATCATCGCAGAACCAACAGGAAGAAACACAGCACCGGCGATTGGACTCGCGGCCTTTCTTTTACTCAGAAATGATGCCGATGCCGTAATCGGCATGTTTCCCTCCGACCACGTGATCGCAGATGAGAATCGCTTTCGTCAAACGTTTAGCGAAGGCATTCGGATCGCAGCGACGGGTGAAAATATCGTCGTACTGGGCAT
>DAIMDJ010000097.1:3068-8352 GCA_036725905.1 Terriglobales bacterium | reverse complement strand
CTCTTCACCATGTTCTGCACGTTGACGCTCATCTCGTGCATGGTGCTGGTGACTTCATCAATCGCAGAGGCGGTTTGCAAACTGATTTTGGCCGATTCATCCGAAGCGCCTGCCACTTGCGTGGAGGCGCTGGCGACTTGCGACGCCGCATCACGAACGTTCTGCACCAGTTTTCTCAGACCTTCGATCATGCGGCTGAAAGCGTTGCCCAGTGTGTCTTGCTTGGACCGGGGAATAACTTCGACGGAGAGATTGCCTCCTGCAATTGCCTCTGATACAGAAGCCATCTCGCGGAGGTAACTGACCATGCTGCTGAAGGTACGCGCAAGTTCGCCAATCTCGTCCTTGCGGCTGATATTGATTTCGTGGTCTAGATCGCCGGCGTTTCCGATTCGCTGCGCCACCGTCATCAGCTCATTCAGCGGCTGAGTAATGCTTTTGGCGGAGGTATAGGCGATGACGATTCCCAGAACGAGCGCCACCAGAGTGCTGATCAAGGCGATCACAACGGTCCAGGTGCTGGCGGATTCATCTGATTTCCGCCGGTCTTCGATTACTTTTTTGTTTTCCTGGTCGGCTGCATCCAGGTATTCGGTGGCGGCTTTCACCCACGACGACGCATCTTTCTGCAGGTAGAAGATTTGCAACTCCGCGACAGTGGCGTTCCCGCTATCAACCTCTTTGCGTTTTTCCTCTAGTGGTGTGGCGAAATCGCGAGCCCAGTTCTGTTCAGTCTGCTGCACCTTTTGAATCGCGGAGCGCTGTTGATCAGATTCCGCCAGGCTCTCAGCCATTCGAAGCTTGTCTTCCAGCACCCGAGCTCCGTCATTCATTCGTTCGACTTCGCGGCTATCGCCGCTGAGCAGGTAATTGCTCAGGTATAGACGGTTCTGCATCATTTGGAAGCGGACCTTATCGCTGGCATCGGCAAGTTGTAGAGCCTTACCGGCGGCAGCTTTAGCGCTGTGTTCGCGATAGACAGCGGTCAGGTTAACCAGGAACAGCACCAAGACCATCGCCAAGACGGCTCCGAAGCTGCTGTAGAGTTTCCGGCCAATCGTCATTTGCTGTTCCTCCGCTTACCCTGCGTTTTCTGCCGCTCCGCGGCGCTAAGTGTTGCTCCTAGTCTTGAGGCTGAAACTTGAATTCCACAATGCCTGTGCTCTCTTCCGGCGCTGGCTCGAACTTCCATTTCTTAATGGCGTCCATGGCTGCATTCACCAGCAGCGGGTGTCCACCGACCACCTTGGTGCTCTTTAGGTTTCCATTGGGTGCCACGACCACGAGGACCTTGACCGTCCCGGTAATGCTCATGCGGCGAGCAACATCTGGATATACGGGAGCTACCTTGGTCTTTGTTTTGCGCGTGAGCTCCTCATGGGCTTGAGCCGATTGCGTCTGTGCCGTTAGGGGTGAAAATGAGGCGCCCCCTGTCAACGTTAAGAACGTGAGGAGACTGCTGGTTAGCCACTGTCGTATGGTTCGTGAAGACACAGCTCCTCCTCGGACATCTAGCGTTAGGTCAAGGTGCAATGCTTCTGCCAGCTTTGGCGAGTGACACTCAGAGATAGCGGCTAAAGGGTAAGCTCTTGAAACAGCGAGAGTTGGTCCAAAGCATGAGCTGCATTTCGGAACTCAAGATGGGATGAAAATCGTCTCAGCACCCACCTAGCTTCTCAGTTTGAGACCCGGTCATGCCTTTGTGATTGGTTGGCAAGTTGGCACATCCAGCTTCTATTTTCCTTGACTCAATTTGAGATGTAAGGATACTTTTCTCGTATATTCAACAACTTGTAGTCGATCCGTTAAGAGGTGGTGCCACTCTGACGTTGCAAGCGGGAGATACGACAATTATTGAAAGGCCGGGTCCGCGATCGGACGAGGCTTTCCAAAAGCTCCTGCTACGTTTTTCCGTAGCGGCTGCGCAAGGTCCCGATGCCGCTTCTCTGATTCGTCAGTTCTGCCAGGCCACGCGGGAGTTCTTCCAAGTAGACGGCGCGTACTTCTGGCACTGCGACTCTTCCGGGGAACTCATCGGCACCGAAGCCGATGGCGTGATGGCAGAGCGCTTTCGCGGCACCCGCCTCAAGGCGAGCGAGAGTGCAGTTGCTGTTGAAGCCGTCCGGCAGCGTAAGACAATCCGCGCAAATCACCTGGATCCGACCCGCTATCGGTTGGCCGCGGAATTTCACGCGCGCTCCATCATGGCAGCACCGCTCGTGGTTTCGAACGAAGTTATTGGGGCGGCAGTCTTTCTGCATTGCTCCGATCCGGATTTCTTCAGCGAGGACTTGGCGGCTAAAGCCACCATCCTGGCGGGTCAATTGGGGAGTCTGCTCGAAGCCGGCCGTCTGACGCGCGTCTCGCGTGAGCAGCATCGCCGCGCGCAAATCCTGGTGGAAGTGGCGCAGACGCTGCATTCGATGACTGACGCGAAGGCGGTCGTCGAGGCCGTCGCTGACCGCTTGCGCGTGCTGCTGCGAACCCGCCTGGTTTGCGTCATGCTTCGCCAGGGAGGCTCGTTCGCTTTGCATGCCGTGGCGGCGGAATCTGCTCAACTCGCGGCATCGGCGCGGGCTAAACACGATCGCAAGGGGTTGCAATTCGCCGCCGACCTCGCATCCCGGGCTGTGGGCGCGGGTGAACCAGTCGCTGTGCCTATTGATCCGGCTACGCACGCGCTTGGCAGCCTGGTCCCAGCGGGAATGCTGATTGCCGCGCCCTTTCGCACCTCGCAAACCGAAGGAGCGGTTCTGGTGTATCCACGCCAAGATGGCGCGTTCAGTCCTGAAGAGAAATCAGTGATCTCGGCGGTGGCGGGATTCGGCTCGGTCGCGATCGCGAATGCAGAACTGTACAGCAGCTCCCGCGCGCATACCCACGAACTGCACCAACTGCTGGACGTCTCCTCTGAGCTGGGCTCTATTGGGCAACTTGATGACTTCCTGCAAAAGTTCGCTTTGCGAGCTGCCGATTTTCTGGGGTTCGGTCGAGCCTTCATTGGGCTGTTGGAAGAGGGCGCTTTCAGGGTACGTTGGAGTGCGGAGAGCGGCGCTACGCGCCGCGTGGAGCTTGTATTTCCGGAAGGCCCAGCTAGCCGCGCGCTCATGAACCGCGAGGTCTTCTGGACTGACGATCCCAGCACCATTCCTGGGGCGAACCTGGATGTAATTGCTAAATTCAATGTGCGGCAAATTCTGGCTGTGCCGTTGCTCGGAACCGAGGGACAGGTGCTGGGAATGTTTGGCGTTCTTGATCGGTTGGATGGATCGCAAATTTCCCACGAGGATATTCGCCGGGCCCGCGCGCTGGCAGCCCAGGTAGCTGTGACGCTGGAGGCAAGCCGGAATCTTGATCTGTCAGAGCGTCATCGAACGCGCGCAGAGTCGCTGATGAGCCTGGCACTGGAACTGAATTCGCTCCTGAAGCTACCGGATTTCGCCCAGAGCTTCGCTCGCCGTGCCGCCGATATGCTGGGAGCGCAGACGGCGGCATTAGCGGTAAAGCAGGAATCGGGACTGGAGACACTCGTTCTCGCTCAGGGTATCGAAGCTGATCAACATCGCCCTCTGTTTCGCCGCTTCAGCCACGCTTTGCAGGCTGCGTTAGATAAGCATGCAGAGCCGATTGTTTCTTCCACGTCGACGGAGATTTTGGGTGCGGCGCTTGGAGCTGAACTGGGCGGTGGTGATTGTACTCTGGTCCGGTTGATGGGTGGGTCGGCCGAATTAGTTGGCGTGCTGTGCCTAGCGAACCGCGGAAAGCCGCTGGCAGCAGAAGATCAGCAACTCCTTCAAGCGATTGCTGGGCATGCCTCGGTTGCCCTGGAGAATGCCCGCCTGTTCACTCGCATGGAACAGGCCAATCGTCACTGGATCGAGATTTTTGACGCCATCGGTGACTTTATTGTGGCGCACGATGAATCGGATAACGTTCTGCGCGTCAACAGGTCGCTTGCGGATTTTATCGGCGTGCAGCCGAAGGAGCTGATAGGGGTAAACATGTCAGCGCTGCTGGCGATGGGACAGACAGCGCCTGTCCTGGCGTGCCCTTTCTGCCGGAGCACCGGTGAAGGCGAGGGTGAGTATGTCCATCCGGTGCTGGAACGCACCTATCTGGTCTCGACCTCCAGAGTCCACGGTGCTACCAGCGAAGGCATGCAGACCATCCATGTCCTAAAGGACATCAGTGATCGGCGCGAAGCCGAGCGGCGCTATCGAGAACTGTTCGACAATGTCCAGGAGGGTCTGTTTTTCTCGACGCCCGAGGGCCGATTTATCGAGGTCAATGATGCTCTGGTCCGCATGCTCGGCTACAGCAGCCGCGAGGAGCTCCTGCAAGCAGATATTCGCACTCAGGTGTATTACTCACCGCAACATCGCCAGAAGCTCACCGATGAAATGCAGCAGCATGGCGTGGTGCGCAATCGCGAGGAGATTCTGCGGCGAAAAGACGGAAGCCCGGCTTATGTGCTCATCAATGCATTTGCGGTGCGGGATTCGAAGAACCGGATCGCACAATATCGCGGGCTCATGTTGGATATCAGTGGGCTGAAGACGTTCCAGGCAGAGCTGCAGCGGGAGCGCGACTTCTCCGGGAAGATCCTAAACAACACGCAGAGCCTGATTCTGGTGGCCGATACCGCCGGTTTGGTCAGCTACGCCAATCGCCGATGGTATGACATGGGCTATGAACAGCGGCAACTGCTCGGGCGTCCGCTGGAGGACCTTGTTGCCTCTGCTCGACGGCAGACCCTGAGTGAAGCAATCAGCGCGACCATTGCCGGGCATCAGGTGGATAACCTGGATATGCAGATTCTGCGCGGCGATGGCCGCATTGGACAGTTCTCGATGAACTTGAGTCCCATGCGGGATGAGCAGGGGAACGTCACCAGCCTGGTGGTCGTGATGTCGGATATAACCGACGCCGCCACTCTGCAAGCCAAGCTGATGCATGCCGAGAAGATGGCGGCGGTCGGCCAGCTGGTTTCAGGTGTTGCGCATGAAGTGAACAATCCACTCACGGCGATTTTGGGCTTCGCAGATTTGCTGATGGAAAATCAGGAACTGCCCGAAAGTGCGCGCAAGGATTTGCGGGTAATCTTGCAAGAAGCGCAACGCACCAAACAGATTGTGCAAAACCTGCTGAGCTTCGCGCGGCAGATGCCACCGCAACGCAAGCCGGTACAGCTTAACTCGATTCTCCATCGCACCGTGCAGTTACGCTCCTATGACTTCCAGAGTCACGATATCGAGGTGATTGAGCGGTTTGAAGAGAAACTGCC
>DAIMDJ010000097.1:0-2968 GCA_036725905.1 Terriglobales bacterium | reverse complement strand
ATCTGTTATGGAATTGTGCACGAGCACGGAGGAGAGATTCTGTGCCATAACAACACGGATTCCGATGGCGCAACGTTTATCGTGCGATTCCCGGTCAGGCCAGAGCGGGCATTGATCGGAGCCGCGGCGGGAGTTTCGCAAATATGACGCTACCTGCAACCAAAGCTGCCGTCAGGACCACTTCCCTGCCGGTGCTGCTCATCGAGGATGAGCCGGCGGTAATGGCCTATGTGCGTGCCACGCTGGAACGCAGCGGCTACACGGTTGTCTGCACCGAATCCGGCGTAGACGGCCTGAAGCTGCTGGAGTCGGGAGATTTTCTTGGCGTGGTTTCGGATATGCGCACTCCTGGCGGAGTGAATGGCGCCGATGTTCATGGATGGCTGCTCCAGCACCGGCCGGAACTGGCGGCGCGAATCGTATTCATCACCGGTGATATCGCAAATGAAGAAACCGTTGACACGCTGCAAAAAACCGGCGCGCCTTGTGTGGAAAAACCGTTCCGCGTACAGCAGTTTATTTCAGTGGTGGAGAAAATTATGGGGAAAGCACTGTGAGCGATGACATACGTATCCGCCTCTTAATTGTTGATGATGAGCAGAGCATTCGCCGGCTCTGCATGACCATTGGGGAGGCCCTAGGATTCATCTGTATGGAGGCTGAGAGCGGCGAATCAGCGCTGGCGCTGCTGGAAGAGCAACCGGCCCACATCATCCTAACTGACATGGTGATGCCCAATATGTCCGGCCTCGAATTTCTGGAACGCGTGAAGAGGATGCTGCCTCGGACCGAAGTTGCTGTAATGACCGGCCACGGTTCGGTCGAGACGGCAGTACAGGCTATGAAGCTCGGCGCCTACGACTACATCAGCAAGCCGTTTTCCCCGCTGGACGAATTGCGGCTTTTCCTGCGCCGCATGGCGGAGAAGGTCCGGCTAGTCGAGGAGAACCAATTCCTGCGCGAGCGCGTGGATGCAGAAACCGAGCTGCACGGAATCGTAGGCGCGTCTGCAAAGATTCAGGATGTGCTGCGCATGATCTCGCGGCTGAAAGATACCCGGACGCCGGTGCTGATCGCCGGCGAGAGCGGAACCGGGAAAGAGCTGGTGGCACGCGCAATTCATTTCCGCGGCTCGTTTGCCAATCGCCCGTTTGTTGCAGTGGATTGCGGGTCGCTGGTTCCAACCCTGATTGAAAGCGAGCTGTTCGGCTATGAGAAAGGCGCTTTCACTGGAGCGGTTCGCTCTAAGACCGGGCTTTTTCAGTCGGCGAACGGTGGGACGATTTTTCTGGACGAAATTGGAGAGCTCCCGCTGGAGATGCAGGCCAAATTGCTGCGGGTCTTGCAGGAGAAGGAGGTTCGTCCGGTGGGCAGCAATCAGAAAGTTAGAGTCGATGTACGCGTGATTGCGGCGACGAATCGCGACCTCGAAGCCGCATATCGCAATGGCACTTTCCGAAAAGATCTGTATTTCCGCTTGAACGTGGTTACAGTGCATCTCCCGTCTCTGCGCGAGCGCCGCTCGGATATTCCGATGCTGGTGCATTGGTTTTTGGAACGCCTGGCTCCGGGTGATTCCATTCAGGTCACAAGCGCCGCGATGAAGGCTTTGCTGCAATACGACTGGCCGGGAAATGTTCGCGAACTTGAAAACTGCATGGAACGCGCCGTGGCTTTGGGCGACCGCCGCAGGATTGATATGGGCGACTTGCCACCGAGCCTCATAAGTGGCTCGCAGGCGATGGATTCGGTTGCGGACTCGCCTTCTTCATCTCTCAGTTCAACTGATCTGGAGGATATTGAGAGAGCAACTATTCAGCGTGTGTTCGAACAAGTTAAAGGCGATAAGGCACTAGCGGGACGCATGCTGGGGATAAGCCGCGCGACGCTGTATCGAAAGCTCAAGCGGTACAACATTGGAACGGGGATATCGGCGACGAGCCAGGCCTTGCAGTAACTGTTTCCAGCTAGGGGTGCCGATTTTTCACCAGTCGCGATCAGATTTTGCGCGTCAATTCTCTTGAGACATCGTTTCATATTGAGACAGGAGAAGTGAGCTAGCCTTCGTGGTCTTCCCGGAAAGAGAAACAATCTTCTTATAATTCAGCAACTTAGTCTTATTCCTCAACATGTCCTGACTTTGGCTGCGCTCGTGCATTTCTCTCTTGCGATGCAGTCCGGGTGCCCGAGTCATGCTAACCGGCAGACCTGGGGACCCAGGCTGCGTCGACCTTTGCAGTGAGGTGTACCGTGGCCCGAGAGGCTAGTGCTGCCGCACGCGCGCCCGAAACATCAACCGCCAGGCTGGCGAAGTTCTTCCCCGAGGCCAGCCCGGTGCGCATTCCAGTGCGTTTGACACGAGTCGCTGAAGGAAATCCTTTGACGGAAAGCACAGTGATTGAATTTGGAACTCCGCACGAAGTGCTCTTTGCGTCGACGCTGCCGCTGGAGTTCGCCGACATGCTGCGGGTACAAAATTCTGATGGCACGCTCGATGCGGAAGCCTCGGTGGTGGCGCTGCATAACACAGGCGGGCGCACTGCCGTTGCCGCGCGCTTTACCCGCGAAGTTGCCAACTGGATCGTGAAACCATGACAGTTACACCCAAAACTAATGACCTGACGACCGAATGGCATGCCGCACGGCTGCTCTACCCACTCTATGCTGCACTCGCCCGCGAGTTCGTGATTGATCCGCCGCCTTGCGCCGACTTGGAATCGGGCGTGGACGGTCCATCAGAAGAGTCGGTGGAGCAGGCACGGCAGTGGTTCTTGGACATGGATCAGCGCATTCAGGTGCATCAGTTGCGCCAGTTCCTGCAAACCACAACTTTGACCAGCGAAGAAGGACTGCGCACTTTGTTAGAGCATCATTTACAAAAGGCGCAGCGCTCGGATTCCGACCGCGATAAAACTGATTTTCTGCTGGTGCAATTCTTCTCGCATTGCGCGCCTTCGCGGCTGGAAGA
>DAIMDJ010000096.1:0-8398 GCA_036725905.1 Terriglobales bacterium | reverse complement strand
CACGAAGGTACACGAAGGGGGATTTCAAACGACTCCTTCGTGCTCCTTCGTGTCCTTCGTGGTCAAAACGACGCGTTTACGCAAGTTGAGCCAATCAAGCTCTGGCTTTCTTCTTTCTAGGTGTCTTGATCGCCGGAGTCGTAATAGATTTCCCTGCCAGGAACGCCGCCCACCGCAACTCCTTTGCCGGATTTTCATCACTGAGAGCCTTCTGTAGGGCAAGCTCCGCGACCGCGTTCACCACCCATTCAAAGTTCTCCTGGCCCACGGAGTTCACATCTGCATCCGGTGCCGGGTTCATGAAATCGATGGCGTACGGCACTCCACCTTCCACTGCAAATTCGACAGTGTTGAAGTCATAGCCGAGAGCCTGGCACACAGTCTGCGCATCGCGCACCATCCGTTCATGCAACTTCGACGACGAAGGCGGCGGATTTCCCTTCACATACCTCTCGTGAAACGGCGCCTTCGGGTCATAACGCATAACGTGTACTTTCTCCTGACCTACCACGTAACAGCGGTAATACTCTTCAAACTCAACTCCGTGCTGGAGCGTCATGCATAGGTCGCCGGTCTGATTGTAATAATGAAAAAACTCCTCTGGCGAGTGGACCTTGTAGACGTGCTTCCAGCCGCCTCCGGAGTAAGGTTTCAGAAAGGCGGGAAATCCAACGTAGGAAAAAACCTCCTCCCAGTTCAGCGGATATATTAAGTTCCGCATCGAGCGATCGGTAGTATCCGGAGGATGCTGGTTGTGCGGCAGCAGCACCGTGGGCGGGATAGCCACACCCAGCTTGCTCGCCAGTGCGTAGTTGAAAAACTTATCATCGGCGGTCCACCAAAACGGATTATTGATGACAATCGTGCCCGTCAACGCCGCATTCTTGAGAAACGCTCGATAGAACGGAATGTCTTGCGAGATCCGATCAATAATGACGCGGTATCCGCCGGCCTCGGCCATCTTCACTCCGCCTAGTTTGACGAACTCCGCAGTGACGTTCTCAACCTTCAAGCCGTTGATCTTCTCGACCAGCGCAGGCGGAAAAGTGTTTTCCATGCCGAAAATGATTCCGATCTTTTTCACACTCACAAGCGACTCCTTCTATGAACCTCAAAGAAAATATTTCCCAGCCATCTTCTGCCACCAAGGCCAATCGTGCCCGGTGTGATCTCCCCAAACATCGAGCCAGTGCGGGATGCCCTTACTTTTCATAATTGCGGATAATTTTACGTTCTGGTCCAGGCACATATCCCATTCGCCCGTGGCCAGCACGATCTTCATCTGCTGATAGCGGCTCAGAAACCATTCGTCGGCCATGTTTGGCAAAAAATCCGGAGGGCAGTTGAAGTAACAATCATCGTCGTAATAGCCGTCGAGAAATTGATGAATATCATAGGCCGCGCCCATGCTGACGCAGTGGGTAACCAAATCAGGATGCTTGAGCGAGAAATTCACGGCATGATATCCACCAAAACTGCAGCCGGTCAGAGCCAACTGCGCCGCAGAATTTTTCGTGCGCAGAAACGGCAGCAGTTCGTGCAGCAGATAACGCTCATACTGCAAATGCCGCAATACTCGCAGCCGCGGATGCACCTGCTTGTTGTACCAGCTCTCCGCATCCACGCTGTCGACGCAAAAAACCTGCAGCTCGCCGCGATCAATCTTCGGCGAAAGGACGGCAATCATGCCTCGGTCTTCGTAATCGAAAAATCTGCCTTCGGATGTCGGAAAGACCAGCAGCGGCATGCCTCCCTGTCCAAAAACCAGCAACTCCATCTCACGGTTGAGTTCGCTGCTGTACCCTTTGTGATATTCGCGATTCATCGGCGGGCAAGCGAAGTATCTTACACCGCGCAGCTCAAGATCGAAGATGTCGATCAGGTGTTTAAAGCGGAAGGGACTTGCCTTACGATGTGATTCGCACTATGCGGATGCTGACTGAAGAAGATGTCCGGCAGAAACTCGATCCGGCGCGTTTGATTGCTGCGCTCGAATCCGCGTTCCGCGACCGTTATCCTTCAACGGAAATTCCTCTGCGCACGCATATAAATCTGGACTCCGGCATCTTTCTGCTTATGCCTTGTTACGATCGTGCGCGCGATGCCCTGGGAATGAAACTGGTCACGGTGCAAGAGACTCCTGCGCACCCCGAAGAGCGTATCCAAGCGACCTACATATTGTTTGATTCCCAAACTGCATCGCCGAAGCTGATTGTTCCCGCAAACTATCTTACGGATCTACGCACCGCCGCCACTTCAGCGGTCGCAACGAAATTCCTCGCTCGCGAAACCGCCGCCACACTAGGAATTTTCGGTACAGGTCGCCAGGCGCGGGCACATTTGCGAGTGTTGCCGCTGGTCCGCAATTTCCAGCGTGTGCTGGTTTGCGGAAGAACGCGTGCCGGAACCGAAAGCTTCGTAAAAGAACTATCCGGTGATATCGCAATCGCTCCGGCCAACGCTGCGACCGTTGCCGCCGAGTCCGATGTGATCTGCACCTGCACTACTTCGTCCGTCCCGCTCTTCGATGGAAATCTGATTCGCTCCGGCACTCATCTGAATCTGGTCGGATCATTTCAGCCACACACGCGTGAAGTGGATACGATCACGGTTCAACGCTCCCGGATTTTTGTGGACACTTTCGACGCGTGTCTGGCCGAGGCTGGCGACCTGCTAATTCCAATGAAAGAGGGCGCCATCACCCGTGATCACATCGCCGCCGATTTACATGAACTGGTTACCAACAAGAAGCTGGGTCGCAGCTTCGCCGATCAGATCACTCTTTTCAAGAGCGTAGGCTGCGCTCTTGAAGATCTAGTGGCCGCCGAACTTTTACTTTAGGGCAAGAGCTCACGGTTTCTACAGCCCGAACAGCCTACGCTGCTCAGCCTCGACTTCCGGAGGTCCAGGTAATCCCAAGAGCCTCTAACAAGCCTCTGATTCCGACGTTCGCGAAACGCATATGACAGGTGAGGTTGAAGAGTTCCCGACTTCCCGCAACTCAGACCCCGCGCACCAATTCAAATACTGTAATTTCCGGCCGGGCACCGAGCCGGATCGGAAAGCCCGTGGTACCGATGCCGCGGTTGACATAAAGCTGCGCGCCAGATTTTTCGTACCATCCGCTTGTGTAATGCGTCACGACGAGGCCGAGGTTGAGATCGCGATGAACCCAGTCGAGTGACAACTGACCGCCGTGAGTGTGGCCCGCCAAAGTCAGATCAACGCCAACGCCGAGTTCGGTGATGTAATCGAATACAGCAGGGTAATGAACCAGCAGAATGTTGACTGTACCCCGTATCACCAGCTCTTTGACCTGCCGTAGCCGGCGATAGACGTCACTCTCCCAATCCGCGCCTCGTGCCTCGTCTATCCCGATCAAGTTGACCGTTTCGTCGCCCAATCGGATGGCTGCGCGCTCTTGGCGCAGGATGCGGATGCCCTCCGCGGCGAACAAGCGGGTAATGGAGTCTTCGATTTCGCCCTCCTGCTCGTGGTTCCCGAGGCAGCCGAAAACGCCATGCGGCGCACGCAGTCCCGCCAGCACACCAACCACCTCCCGTTCAGCCTTCGGATCCCAGCAAATGTAGTCTCCAGTCAAAACGACTAAGTCGGCTTTCAATGCGTTAGTGATCGTGACGCAATGACGAATATAATCCGCAGTAGTGAAGGGACCGATGTGAATATCAGAAAGCTGGGCGATGCGAAAGCCCTCGAAGACTTTGGGCAGGCGCGCCAGGCGGATGCGTTGACGAACGAGTTCCACATTCTGCCGACCGTGGAGAAGCCCATAGCCGGCAGCCACGAACCCCGTGGCACTTACAAGTACGGCGGTTTGCTCAAGGAATCGGCGGCGGGCAGGCGAGAGTGGGTTGAGCGTGGCTGGCTTGAGAGCAGCACTGCGGCCTTGCATAGCCTCGCGTGCCTTACCATACACCCAGACTGAAGCACGGGCCGCGCGGTCGACCGTCCTGAAGACAATCACCACCAAAAAGGCCACCTGCGATCCCACAAACCACCACCAGAATGCTGCTTCGATCAAAACCCTGCGCAGCCGATAGTCGGCGGCGCGGAAAATGTGAGCACTGGTCGATTCAATGCCGGGAAAGCTGTAGGTGAAGATGAATAAATAAACGAGGCCTGCGACGATCGCGAGCCAGGCGCGGCGGGGCTTACCCGGGATGAACCGCTCCCCGAGGTCGAGGATGCGGCCAATCCAGAAAAACTGGCTGGCGATACAGATCAGGAACAGGGCGAAGACTAACAAATCGAAGAAATCGGCTTGCGCGATCAGGAATGTGGCAAGAGAAAGGACCAACAGCAAAATGATCGCGCGCCAATGAACCACGACGCGCCGGCAAACTAGGAGAAAACTGGAGGTCACTTTCGAGACAACTCCAATACCGTAATCTCCGGTCTTGCGCCGAGGCGGATGGGGGGGCCGGTGGTTCCGATGCCGCGGTTGACGTAGAGCTGGCCGCCGGGTTTTTCGTACCATCCGCTGACGTAGGGAGTCTCCGGGTATACGAGGGCGAGGCCCCGGTTGATGAACGAGAGCGCCAACTGGCCGCCGTGGCTGTGCCCGGCCAGCGTCAAGTCGATGCCCGACTCGGCAGCGCGATCAAAGCTGTTGGGATTGTGGCTCAGAAGGATGTTGACCATGTCCGGCATCACCAGTTTTTCACTTCCCTCGAGATACCGGTCAACGAGGTGCCCGTCATGATCTCTGGAGAATCGCCTTTGCTGGTAGTCAACGCCGATCAGGTTCAGCACTTCGCCGTGTGATTGAATGGATGCCCGCTCTTGACGCAGGATGCGAATCCCCGCCGCGGCAAAAAGTCGTGTGATGGAATCCTCGGTTTCAGTATAGAACTCATGGTTGCCAAGGCAGCCGAAAACACCGTAGGACGCACGAAGGCCTGCGAGCGCATGCACCACCTCTCCTTCTGCCGCGGGATCGTCGGCGAGGTAGTCGCCGGTCAGCGCCACCAAGTCGGCTTTCAATCCGTTGGCGATTGTGACGCAACGGCGAATCTGGTCCGCGGTGATGAAGGGGCTGATGTGAAAGTCGGAAAGCTGGACGATGCGAAACCCCTCAAAGGCTTTGGGCAGACGTGCGAGCGCAATGCGCGGGCGAGTGACTTCCACGTCGAGCCGGCCGTATAGAAGCCCGTATGCCGCGGCCACAAATGGCACGGCGCTTACTGCGACGGCGGCCTGCTCGAGCAGGCGGCGGCGGGCGGGCGAGGCCGGGTCAAGAGGTATGCCGCCAGGCATGGAAGCGGCGGCGGGGCCTGCCGCAGCCTCGCGCGCTTTGCGGTAAACCCACGCTGCGGCGCGCCCTGCTCGGTCTACCGTCCAGAAAACCATCACTAGGGCGAAGCCCACCCACGACCCGACCAGCCACACCGACCAAGCTCCGTCAAGCAGAACGCTGCGCAGCGTCAAATGGGTCGAATCTCCCCGCGGAATGTACCAGGGGCCGAAATTGCTAGCGAAGAAGAACAGATAGGGAACGCCCACGATGACCTTAAGCCAGATGCGCTGCGGCTTCCCGAGAATGAATCGTTCCCCAAGGCCAATGACACGAGGAATCCAGAAAAGCTGGCTGGCAATCATCGTTACGAAGAGGGTTGAGAAGAACACGAAAGCAAAGGGCCCTTCGCGCCAACTGGGGATGAGCACGAAGGCGCAAAAAACAACCCACGAGAAAATGATCACGCTCACGCCCTTGTGAGCCCTGAGGAAGCTGATCATCGTCGTTGCCGTCTTCGTTTTCCTGAAGAACACGGCGAGCGATTATAGGCTTGGAGCCAGCTGAAACACGCATGCATTTGCTCACGCAGTTCCCGAATAAGAGTAAGGAGCTCTCTTTAGGAGTTTTTCGTCATAGCAGGGTTTTGTTAGAGACTGTAAGGCCGATCAGGTCGGCTGACACCGTATGAATCCAAAACAGGGAATGCCCTCCCAAAGAGCATATCTCACTGGATTTGCCGTTGAGTGACAGCAGCTGCTCCGCTGCGCAAGGAGTCAACTAGCCCGGACCATTTCCATAAATCTGTTTTTTCCTACCCTGGTGTATCCTTTGCGCCATGAACTTTACTCTGCTGGACTGGTCGGCGATCGTTGCCTATCTCGGAATAACGCTATTTCTCGGCCTGTACTTCCGCAGCCGATCGGGCAAGAGCGTTGACGACTATTTTGTTTCCGGAAGAAATGTTTCATGGTGGCTTGCTGGCACCTCGATGGTTGCGACTACTTTTGCGGCGGATACGCCGCTCGTAGTCACCGGCCTGGTTTACACGCAAGGCGTCGCCGGCAATTGGCTGTGGTGGGCGTTCTTGCTATCAGGCATGATGACAGTTTTTTTGTTTGCGCGGCTGTGGCGGCGCTCAGGCCTGCTCACAGATGTGCAGTTCGCAGAGATGCGGTATTCGGGCAAGCCAGCGGCATTTCTCCGTGGATTTCGGGCGCTCTATCTCGGCCTTCTCATGAACTGCCTGATCCTCGGCTGGGTCACCAAGGCGATGACTAGCATCGTCGGGGTTACTCTCGGCGTAAGCGATCGCAATGCCTTGGCCATTTGCGTACTTTTTCTAATCCCATTTACAGGAATCTATGTGGCGCTCGGCGGCCTTTGGGGCGTCCTATGGACTGATTTGTTTCAGTTTGCTTTGAAGATGGCGATTGTGATCGGCGTGGCATGGTACGCAGTTTCGGCTTGCGGCGGGATGGCCGCGCTGTTGAGCAGACTAGGAGAAATGCGAGCCGCGTCACCCGGCGCGGGCGACGCTACATCGTTCTTTCCAGATTTTTCCCGCCCAATTTCGGCGGAAGCGTTGTGGGTTCTTCCGGTGGTGACGTTTTTAGTCAATATCGGAGTGCAGTGGTGGTCCTTCTGGTATCCAGGGGCAGAGCCGGGCGGCGGGGGATACATCGCGCAGCGAATCTTCAGCGCCAAGGATGAACGCAACGGATTGCTTTCGGTTCTTTGGTTCAACATCGCACATTACGCCCTACGCCCCTGGCCGTGGATTCTGACTGCCTTGGCGGCGATCGTTCTATATCCGCATCTTGAGCATCCGGAGAGCGGCTACATGCTGATAGTGAGCAATCATGTGCCGCCGGCGCTCCGTGGGATCGTGATTGCCGGATTTATGGCGGCGTTCATGTCGACGATCGCGACGCAGTTGAATTGGGGCGCGTCGTATCTGGTTGCGGATTTCTACCGGCGATTTATCAAACGCGACGGCGATGAAAAACATTACGTGAATATGTCGCGCGTGGCGACGGTGATCCTGGTCATTGCCTCTGCGTTGGTTTCGGTGCTGTTGGCTGATATCCGCTCGGGCTGGCAAGCTGTACTGGAGGTCGGCGCGGGTACGGGCGCCGTTTATTTATTGCGCTGGTATTGGTGGCGGATCAATGCCTGGAGCGAAATTTCGGCCATGGCAACCGCGCTGCTGATGACCGTGTTATTGCGCTGGGCCGCGCCATTTTCTGGCTCGAACCCGGTGGTTTTTGCCAAGACCGCTCTTGCTACCACCCTCGTGACGACCCTAGTGTGGCTGATTGTGACGTTTACTACTGCCCCGGAACCGCAAAATGTTCTGCTCGATTTTTACCGCAGCGTGCGTCCACACGTCAGCGGGTGGCAGCCCATTGCGCGGCTTGCGCCGGAGATCGTCCCAACTCGTGATCTGGGCCGAAATTTGGCTTCATGGATTCTGGGCTGCGCTATGGTTTACTTGGCGCTGTTTGGCTTGGGGCACGTGCTCCTTGGGCCGCTGTGGGAGGGATTCGTTCTGCTGCTCATTTCCGCTATTTGTGCGGGCCTTCTTTATTCGAATATTTCGCGGAGCGGCTGGAAGGAGGATGGCGCAGCGTCCATCGGCGCCCAAAAACAAGGTGTGGTCGGTGCAGCGACCCGCTAGTTGTCCTCCACCTTTACGTTAAAATCCGTCCCCTCCCAACGCTGCTCGCTCTGCCAGTAGAAAGTAAACACGATCTCCGCCCCCGCATTCAAAGTGCTGGTGGGCAAATCCGCGACATGCACTCCCAGCGGGTCATGGGTGTTCATATCCTGCGTTGTGCGCCATCCATCGAAGCTCCAATGCACCATCGCCGGCGCGGGCAGCAGAAGACGGAGTTTCTTGCCCTGGGGCATCGTCCGGCATTTATTGTTGAAGCGCCATTCGAAGTGCGTGGCGCTTTGCTTTTCGACAACGTAGCGCTGCACGGTCTGTGACGGCTGGTCGAAAATCTTTCCGTCGCGCAGCGACCGCCGCAGCTTGATGTATTCCGAGTGCGCCCACACCAGAGGACAAGCCGAACCCGACGGCTTTCCGAGAAACAATTCGAGAGCAGGAATATCGGCGCGATCCCATACCTGTTCCGG
>DAIMDJ010000095.1:0-8416 GCA_036725905.1 Terriglobales bacterium | reverse complement strand
GAATCTCCTTGAGCCAGTGCAGACCGCTGCTGATAGCGCATCCACATTGCGTGCAGTCCGGGTCACCGCCAAAAATACATGGCTCCACGCGAGTGCTCAAATCAGCAGAATAGTTCGTTGACATTTTCGAAAACATGCAAGCCGCCGGAGATACCGGAGGCACTCGGATGGCGTCCGCAATGCCAGCATTCATCAGCAATTTTGGATATCCGGCGCCGGCTCGCAGCAAATCGCCGGCTGCCGTGTCGCGCTGTGCCGGAGTCAACATCTCCGCGCTCTGTTCACCTCGTTGAGGCGTATAGAGGCTCATCCACATACGCACGACTTCAGGCCGCTCGCTCCAGAATCCAACATATTCCTCAAGGTACCCCGGCCGCTCCAACATAGGCCGCGTGATCGTCCCGTGAATATTCACCCGGCATCCTTCTATGTTCTTCAGGATACGTTCGTAAGTGGCGGGCTTGCGGCGAACATCATGATGCTCGGGCAAGCCGTCGACCGAAACCACGACCCGCACGCGCGGAATCTCCATCCAAGCCCGTGGAATCGGAATCACGGCACTGGTCACGACCATAGTGTGCACGCGCATCTCGCTTAGGATAGGAAGAATGAGGCTCAGTTCACGGTGACGGACAAGAGGCTCACCGCCCACCAGCGACACATGCAACGGCCGATGTAGCCGAACCAGTCGCACGACGCCGTCCACCAGCGCATCACCGCGGTAATCGCTTAAGCCGCGAAGCGTCACTGCTCCCCCGAGATGATTGTCCCCATATGCATAACAACCGGGACAACTGAGGGGGCACTCACGCGTAATCTCAATCGAAAGCATCGGCGTGCTTCCGAGAAGAATGGATTTCCAGGCGGCAAGCAGGTCGGAGATTCGCAATCCCGGCCTGCCATTGCTCTTATTCACAGAACACCTCTCATTCGCGTTGCCACAAACGTCGGGAGCGCGATGCGCTCGCAGGTTCAGGCGGCAGTATACCCCCGTGTTGTTTCAATACCTCCAGGGCAATCTTCCGCTTGCTGGAGGCGCAGGATGGCGGAGTCTGCACCATTACCAGGACAGCACCCTCCGAGAGGCACGCGTTGCAGTACTCCGCGTGGTGATGTGGCAGCCCCAGGTTCCGAAGAAACCAAATGAGATTTGGCGGTCGCCCGCTCAGCACTCCGAGAAGATCTATTTCGTGATCTGCAAAGCCGCTCTCAGTCAATCTGCGGATGGCGTCGGCCGCGCTAAACGGTTCGCAGAAGACGCCGGTTACCGGAGAAATAATCGTGTTGGACATCGCCTTTTCCAGATTCGCCACTAGAAAGAAAGTCCACCGGCTTTCGCATCGCCGGAAATGACGTTGGGTGGCCTGCATGGAGGTGACTAACAAAGACGGCTGCAAGTGAGCAGAAGCAACTCCGTACCACCTATGACGCGGCCAATCCGTGTCTGCAGTTGGCCTACCACCGCAAGCAGAATTGATGTAAGAATCACCACGATGGGAGGCGCAAAAGAATGAGCCGAATGAGGAGCCGTGCTTGGCAGTTCGTCAAACGCCGGAGTTGCCAGAACGGTGAAAACCGCAAGCACTGCGAGAAAAGCTATGCTGCATGTCACGAATCTGCGCACGTCACTAATTCCTTGGTTAGGTAGATGCTGTTTCCTGATCCCAGGTGCATGAAAAATTGAATTCTCGCATAGTTATTCCGGGGCCGCCGCGACGCAGCCACCCTTCGGATTTTGTAGGCTCTTGTTGCCAAGCTGAACAGTTTGCTGCTGGGGAAATGGGCTTCTTTACGCTCAGCGCTTGTGCGGATAGAAGTAAATCACAGGCCCAGTTGAAAATCGCAGCTCGTTTTGTGAACTGCTGAGCAAGCGGACGCCCCGTAGCCGCCAGCCGAGCGACCGTTATTCGCTGTCAATTGCCCTTGTACGCCGACCCAACTTTCACGTTGCGAAATCTTGCCGGGGCCGCGCCGTGTCCGGTTCCCATCACTTGCTGCGGCTGCCCTTTGCCGCAGTGCGGTGTCCCCCAGAGCACCCACTCATCACGGGAGCAAATTGCGTCCAGGGAATTCCAGAACTCGGTCGTGATTCCCGAGTACGACGGATTTTTCAGCATGCGAGTGCGCTTGCCATTCTTGATTTCCCATCCGGCCTCACAGCCGAACTGAAAGTTGTAGCGCTTGTCGTCAATCGACCAGGAGCGGTTCGTCTCCATGTAAATGCCCGACTCGGTGTCTGCGATGAGCTGCTCGCGCGTCAGCGGCCGCAGGCCGGGCAAAATGCTGATGTTGGTCATGCGAATAATCGGCAGCCGATTCCAGCCTTCAGCGCGCAGCGTGCCGCCCGAGCGGTTCGCGCCGATAGTGTGCGCCGTCTCACGCGAGCTCAGATATCCGGTGAAAAGGCCGTTGGTGATAATCGGAGTGCACTGCGCGGGCACGCCTTCATCGTCGAAGGCAAAGGTCCCGAGTCCCGGCCCGTGCTCCTGGCGAGCATCGGCAACAATATTCACCAGATCGCTGCCGTAGCGAAGATTGCGCAGCTTGTCGAGCGTGAGAAAGGAAGTTCCGGCAAAATTCGCTTCCATCCCGAGAACACGATCAAGCTCGATGGGATGCCCGACCGATTCGTGAATCTGTAAACCAAGCTGCGAACCATCCAGAATGATGGTAGACACTCCTTGCGGACATTGTTCCGCCTTGAGCAACGCTACAGCTTCTTCGCCGACGCGCCGTGCATTCTCAACCAGTTTCAGCTCCTGAACGAGCTCGTATCCTCTGTTCTGCCATTGTCCGCCGAAAGAATTGGGATACGACCTCTTCTGAATCTCGCTACCCGCAAACGCGTACGCCGTGTAACCCACACCGGTCGTGTATTTCGTCTGATGAATGTTCGCGCCCTCAGAGGACAAGAGCCATTGCTCGTCGCGGCGGAAATTCATATTGGTCTCGGCGAGCGTCACGCCAGCGACAGACCGCAATTCGGAATCAATCTTCAGCAACAGTTCCAGATTCTGCTCGACCGATGTGGTAAATGGATCTGTTTTGTGAGGAGAAGTCCACTCGGCTGTGGCGGGCTTTTCCGGCGCCAACTGAACATCGCGCTGCTTCACACTAGCGGAGGCTTTGGCGATGGCCACGGCCTTAGCAGCCGTAGCCTCGACCGCTTCCCTGCTTAGGTTGTCCGATGCGGCGAATCCCCATGCGCCATCTGCTATGACGCGAATACCGATTCCAAGCGACTCTGCATCCGACGCACTGCCAATCTTGCCGTTCTTCGTAGCCAGAGCGCGGCTGCGCTCGTCCACAATTCGGGCGTCAGCGTAGCTGGCCCCGCGAAGCGCAGCAATGTTCAGAGCCCATTCAGCGATTTCTTTCATAGCGAAATTCAAATCTATCACAGAGAACGCGGACGGTTTTCCTTCGCGTACCTTCGTGACCATTGTGGTTTGTTCAGGCATCCTTCACGTCATTTCGCACGGCGTGCCACTCGGTTTATCCTCTTGCCGTGACCATCTCGGTCGTGTTGATCACGCAGAACGAAGAAGCCAATATGCCAATGACGCTCGAAAGCGTGATGCCGCTGGTCCGCGAGGGACGAGGCGAGATCATCGTTGTGGATTCGGGATCGACTGACAGAACGCTAGAGATCGCGCGTTCGTATGGAGCTAAAATTTTCTCCGAGCCTTGGAAGGGGTTTGCGGCACAGAAGAATTCGGCCATGGACAAAGCCACATGCGACTGGGTGTTGCAATTGGATGCGGATGAAGCGCTGGAGCCGGAGTTGGCGGAGGAGATATGTCGGATTGTAGAGTTCCCAACAGACATGGATCGCAAACAACGTAAAGGCAGAATTCAGGAACTCGCTTATGTTTTTAGCCCCCGCACTTTAAAGGAAGTACACCAGGCCACGCAGCGCGCTGGCACGAAAACTCGCGATTATGGCTCCTTCGATAGATTGTCCGGTTTTTGGATTCCTCGCAAGAATTTTTTTCTGGGCCGCTGGATCAAGCACGGCGGATTCTATCCCGATCCCAAGCTGCGCCTCGTCCGCCGCGGCGCAGGGAAATTCGAGGAATACGGCGCTCATCCCACGATGAAAGTTGACGGTCCCACCGGCAGGCTCAAACACGCACTCATTCACAACGCCTACCCTACACTTCGCAACTACATCGGTCACATGAACAGCTATTCGTCGGCGGGCGCGGGGATCGCGATCGAAAACGGACATCGCGGCTTCAGCTTCGTCAATGTCGTGCTTCGGCCATTGCTCACCTTCATCTACAACTATTGCTTTCGTTTAGGATTTCTCGATGGCCGCGAAGGATTACTTCTGCACCTCTACCACTCCGTCTACGTTTCCTGGAAGTACGCCAAAGCATGGGAGCTTGGACGAACAAAAGGGCTTGGTGGGAGAAAATGAGCATCGTCGTAATGATGCTGGTGGTTGTTCTTGCTCTGTGTGCCTCCGGTAAAGATGCGACATTCGTTCCACGATTGAGCGGCTGAGCCTCGAATACACGCGTGTGTACAATGCCGGCCAACTCGATAAGATCCTCGACTTCTTCGCCGAGGACGCCATGACACTGTCGCCGGATCAAGAGCCGGTGCGCGGTCGCGAAGCGCTGCGCCGCTACTACGAAGCGGCTTTTAAGCGGGAGCCTCACCCTGATTTGGTGGTAACCTCCATCCGCAGTGAGCAATCCGGCGACCTGCTTTATGGAACTGGCCGATGGACGCAGTCATTGCCCATGCCCGACGGCAAATCGCAGCAATTCACCGGGTATTACCTCAGCATCTACAAAAAAATCGGGGGCGGGTGGAAGACTGTGACGAGTACGTTCAATCTGCTCCAAGCGCTTCCAGCCCGCCCACCCGCGCAGAAGACCATTAAGTAATTGTGTAAACACGTGGCTCGCTACGTCTTGGGCTTGTTGTCTCGATTCGAAGATATAGCAACCTGCCCCTTTGGGCGGTATCATCAAATAGGCATGCCGGAAAAGAAGCCTCCCAAGCCGCAAATCGCGGAAAGCCCGATTGCAGACGTGTTTGAAGGACGTCATCCGTCTGACTCGGAGAAGGCGTGGGCAGAAAACATTCTCGCGCCCACACTAGAGAAATCTCCCGAGAAGCCGATCGGCGCACCCAGCGGCGTAAATCTTGACGAACACGGCCATGCCAGCTTCACCACGATCTCCGGCGTTCCCATTCGGCGCCTGTACACGCAGGCTGATCTTCCCGAAGATTGGAATTACGATCACTACCTCGGTTATCCCGGTCAGCCGCCGTTCACGCGCGGTATTCACGCCTCCGGATATCGGGGCAAGCTCTTTACCATGCGCCAGTTCTCCGGCTTCGCCTCGCCGGAAGAAACCAATCAGCGCTACAAGTATTTGCTCGAGCACGGCGGCGGCGGCCTCTCAGTGGCTTTCGATCTTCCCACATTGATGGGTTACGACTCTGATCATCCTGCGAGCGAAGGCGAAGTAGGCAAGTGCGGCGTGGCCATCGATTCGCTCGAGGACATGGAAATCTTGTTCTCCGGCATTGATCTGGAGAAGACCACGGTTTCGATGACAATCAATTCTCCGGCGTCGGTGCTATGGGCGATGTACCTTGTGGTTGCAGAAAAACAAGGCGCGGACTGGAAGAAGATTTCCGGCACGATTCAGAACGACATTTTGAAAGAGTACATCGCACAGAAGGAATACATTTATCCTCCTGCGCCTTCGATGCGGCTAGTGGTTGACACGTTCGAGTTCGGCTCCAGGTTCACGCCCCGTTTCAACACGATTTCAATCAGCGGTTATCACATCCGCGAGGCGGGATCGACCGCACTGCAAGAGCTGGCATTCACTTTGTATGACGGTGTCGAGTACGTTGAGTGGGCGCGCCGCCGCGGACTCGATGTGGATGAATTTGGCCCTCGGCTCAGCTTCTTCTTCAACGCGCATAACGATTTCTTTGAAGAGATCGCAAAGTACCGCGCAGCGCGCAAAATTTGGGGTCAAGTAATAAAAGAGCGCTTTGGCGCAAAGAACCAGCGCACTTGGCTGATGCGCTTCCATACGCAGACTGCGGGCGTCTCGCTGCCGGCGCAGCAGCCGATGAACAACATTGCGCGTGTGGCCCTGCAAGCTTTGGCGGCAGTTTTGGGGGGAACGCAGTCTCTGCACACCGACTCCTACGACGAGGCCTTCGCGCTTCCCACAGAAGAAGCGGCGCGCATCGCGTTACGCACGCAACAAATTATTGCGTACGAATCAGGCGTCACACAGACCGTCGATCCGCTGGGCGGCTCGTACTTCTTAGAAAACTTAACGCTTCAAATGGAGAGCGGTGCCTTGGATTATTTCGGCAAGCTCGACGCCATGGGCGGGATGGTTAAAGCCATTGAACGGGGCTACCCACAGAAAGAAATCGCCGAAGCAGCGTACCAATATCAGCGCGCCGTTGAGGCCAAAGAAAAGATCATTGTCGGCGTGAACGAGTTCACAGTCGAAGAAGAGCCGCCGAATACTCTTTATATCGATGAGAGCATCGCGCGGCAGCAGTCGGCCAAACTGAAACTTCTTCGAGATCGCCGTTCCACTGACGAAGTGCAGCGCCGTCTCGACGCGCTGAAGAGAGCCGCTGCCCAAGAGCCGCGGGCTGAGTCGAATGGGAGTGTCTCGTCCGCGAACACCATGCCATACATCATCGACGCGGTACGAGCGTACGCGACTGTAGGTGAAATTTGCGATTCGCTGCGGCAGGTGTATGGGACGTACACAGAGGTGAGTGTTACGTAAAATTGACTCGCCGATTCAGAATCGGCTGTCGCAACTTGTCTGGCGATCTCTCGATGTACCATGGTATAGTGGTACAGACATGGAGGCTATTGCATGTCTCGAGCATTCAATGGTCAGGTTCACGTCAGGGTTCCCGCCAGCATCCACGCAGAAGTGGCTAAAGAAGCCTTCAATAAGGGAACTTCCATCAGCGGGATTTTCGCGCAGGCGCTGATCGTCCGCCGGGCCCTCAGGAGCATTGATCCCTGGAAGTCGATCGATGAAGCGCAGTCGGCCAACCGAGGCATCGCTGCTGCAGAGGTCGAGCGCGCAGTAGCGAAGGCTGTGAAAGCGGTCAGAAAAAGCCGGCGTGGATAAGAGCACACTCCGCCCACGCTTGGTTATCGACACGAATGTCTTCGTGAGCGGGCTGATTTCCGGGACTGGCTCGCCCGCTAAGATTCTTCGTGCTATTCAAAACAAGAAAGTTATCCACCTGGTCTCAGACCCGATCGTGGAAGAGTACTTGCGTGTGCTTGAGTATCCTCGCATCCGAAGGTTCAAGAAAATTACGGATGCATTCGTGGCGGATATCGCCGCTTACCTTATTTACCAAACGGAGCGGGTCGAGCTAGTCTCGAAAATAAAGCTCAGCCGGGATCCAGCCGATGATGTATTCCTGGAAACAGCAGTGGATGGAAGCGCGAACTTGTTGGTCACCGGCGACAAAACGGACTTGCTCTCGCTGCGAGTAGTTAAAGGCATTCCCATCATCTCCGCAGTCGAGGCAGTGGTCCAGCTCGGGTTATAGCGCATAACTGAAGTAAGGTTTTGATTTCTCCCGCGCTCAGCTTCCACTTGCCCGGTGCAGAACCAAGCTCGAAGATCGTCGTCGCCAGCGAGCGCCGCACTTAACGCCGCTGTGCTTGCATGCGCTCTCGGGATCACTGCCTTTCCTGGGCGCAGCAGTCCGGTGAACAACCGACTAGCCCGATTGAACTTCCCGGCAAGCCCATCCCGCCGGACTACTCCAAGTTATCCGAGCATAATATTGAGTGGCTCAAGACGCAGCCGCCGCAGAAGCAGATGGAATTTCTGCTCGGTGCGGCGATCAATCACGATCACGGCGCGACTGACATGATCGCCAAGCTGGTGGAGGGCTGGCATGGCAAGCTGCATCGCACCGAGCGTTGGCAGGATCTGGAGACCACTGCGCTCTACTCAAACGATCTGCGCGTGCGGGCTGCCGCAATTGAGATCAATCTCGCGGTGAACAATCTGGCGAAAGCTGACGATACGGCTAAGGAACTGATGGATTCGGGGAAGCAGCAGGAGAGCAATCGTCCATGGGATGCGTGGGAGCTGGGCATGCTAGCCAGCCGAGGCATTGAGCCTGACCGCATTCACGAACTGCTCGTCACTTGGGCGCATGACAACCAGCAGCAGACGCGCTTCTGGGCCGTTGAAGGATTAGCGCATATTGGGACCGAGGAGACAATCAAAGATTTTCTGGACGTTCTCCGCAACGATTCCTCAATGGACGTGCGCGAGCGCGCGGGATGCAGTCTGGCGAAATCTGGCATGCTAACTTGCGAGCAGCGCATGAAGGCTATGCCTGGACTGCTTGAACTCACCGATGATCCTTC
>DAIMDJ010000094.1:0-8426 GCA_036725905.1 Terriglobales bacterium | reverse complement strand
GTGATCCGTCCAATAGCCGAGGCCAGTGTGCCCTGAATGGTGGCAGCATCTGGTTGCACCTGCCACCCGGAGAACTCTGAGCCATCATAGGCGAGCACCAACTTGATATTGCGCACGATTCTCGGAGTCGTCTCCGCAGAACTGGACATCCAACCAGCTTACAAAGTTTTACAAACATTTACCCGAAGGCACAGCGCGAGTGCACCAGTTGAGGCCTTTGTGTCAGATATACTATTTCATCCATTTGCCGGATTCGCGTAGTGTCCATTTGCGGTGAGTAAGCTTAGCTGCGGCACAAATATGAAACCACATCGTCGCGATTTGCGTACCAACTCTTGATTCAGAAACGCTCTTGCCATTATTAACACCAGTTTTGATTGCCTGGAGATAGACGCATGCTTTTGCCCCATTTGAATGCCGCCCTTCGGCGGACCACCGCTTTAGCGCTTGCCATTTTCATGTTGCTTCCTAGCTGGGCGCAAGAAGCGCAACAAACTGCGCAACCCGCTGCTTCTCAACCTCCGCAGACGCCGCAACCGCAACAATTCGTGTTGAAGGATTATTCCAAGCCGCGTTCGCATTTTCCCAACCCAATCGGCCCCTATATGCCGAGGTATGTCGAGGCGCCGACCCTGAGCAACACCCCGCGAATCGAAGATCTGCTGCGTGACGGCAAGCTCTATCTCTCCTTGAACGACGCCGTCGCGCTCGCACTCGAGAACAACCTTGATATCGCCATCCAACGCTACAACATGGAAATTGCCGACACTGATATCCTCCGTACTAAGGCAGGAGCGAGTTTCCTGGGGGTTAACTCCGGACTCGTGCAAGGTACACCCGGCGGCGGTACCGGTGGCTTGAGCGGCACAATCGGATCGGGCACCGGGGGCACCGCCGCAGGCGCCGGTGGCGCGGGCGCAGGAGCGGGCGGGCTAGTCACTTCGACTCTGGGCAGCGGGCCACAGATCACCAGCTTTGATCCCATTTTAACGGGTACTCTGCAATGGGATCACAGCAGAACTGAATCTTCCAGTTCGTTCGCGAACCCGTTCACTACGCAAAATACCTTTACCGGCGACTTCGGTTATACACAAGGCTTTGCCACCGGCACCGCTTTGAACATGGGCTTCAACAATTTGCGGCAAACCACCAGTTCACAATTCAGCAAGTTCAGCCCTCTTTTGAATTCCTCCTTTCGTGCCACGGTCACGCAACATTTGCTTCAGGGCCTGGGGTTTGCTCCCAATCGGCGCTTTATTCGTATCGCTCAAAACAACCGCGAAATTTCCGACGTTGCCTTTCGCCTGCAAACCATAACGACAGTCGACCAGATCGAGAATATCTACTGGGACCTGGTCTTCGCCTATGAGAACGTGAGGGTGCAGAAAGAATCATTGGCTTTCGCCCAGAAAACGCTTTCCGATAACAAAAAGCAGGTTGAGATCGGAACCCTGGCACCCATCGAGGTGGTCCGGGCGCAGAGTACAGTTGCAACCGACCAGCAGCAATTGACCGTAGCGCAAACCAATCTTCAACTGCAGCAATTGCTGATGAAGAATGCTCTAAGCCGAACTTTGGTGGATCCAAAGCTGGCTGACGCCGAGGTCATTCCTACATCCACGATGCAACTTCCAGCGCAGGAGCCCGTCACTCCGATAGAAGAATTGGTGAACGACGCACTCGGCCATCGCGCCGAGCTGGCAGAGGCGCGCATCAACTTGACCAACAGCGAAATTAGCAAGAAAGCTATTCGCAGTTTATTGCTTCCGTCGCTCGATTTGTTCGCATACTATGGCGGCTCTGGCCTTGGGGGCGCGCAGAATCCCGCCAACTTTTGTGGTCCGAATGGACCCCTGTTCGGTTGCTCGCCCGCCGGCAGTGTAGCCCCGGTCGGCTACGGAAGCACTCTCAACCAACTCGTAAACAGCACCCAGCCCGACAAAGGCATGGGGCTCCAGCTCAGCATCCCCATCCGCAACCGCGTCTCCCAAGCCACGCAGATTCGTTCCGAGCTCGAATACCGCCAAGCGCAGATGCGCATTCAACAACTCGAGAACCAGGTTCGCATCGAGGTCCGCAACGCCCAGTTTGCGGTACAGCAGAATCGCGCCGCCGTGGAATCGGCGCAGGCGGCCGTGGAACTTGGACACCAGTCGCTCGATGCCGAGCAGAAAAAGTACGCGCTCGGCGCTTCTACCACCACCCTCGTCCTCCAAAATCAAACAACACTGGCTCAGGCTGAATCCACGCTCGTTTCCGCCATGGCCGCGTATGAGAAGTCCCGCACCGAACTCGATCGTGCCACCGGGTTGCTCCTCGATCATGCCGGCATCCTGCTCGCCGACGCCGAGCGCGGGCAAGTGACCCACATGCCCAACGTCCCGTACATAGCGCCACGTCCCGATGCGCAATCAGTCATGCCGCCGGCACAACCGACTCCACAACCGCAAACTCCACCACAAACGGAGCAGCCGCAGAATCCGCCACAAGGATCAGGCGCGCGTTAATGGGACAAATTCAGCGGGGCGGGTCCAAGCCGCCCCCAAACTGAGAACCGAGAACTGAGAACGGACAACTGACAACTGCTCTATCCACGCCAACGACCGTCCTATTCCTAAAAAACGCCCTCTCAAAATGTCTGGCCCCGTTTCTCGATGGGCGGGATGAATGATCACCTAAATGCGGCATAACAATCACAAACCACTGTTGACTTGCTTGTGCCGAGCGGCCTAAGATGCGCACTCTGGGTGCCCTGAAAGGCTGATGTTTTCAACCAAATCCGGCAGGCCCCTGGAATAGAGGCAGGAAAATGGTCCGCCTTCAGACGCGTATTTTTTCTCACCGAGCCTGCGTATCCATCCTCCTACTATTCTTCCTATTCTTCGTGTTGTTTGGCCCCGCATTGGCGGGACAAGACAAAGCACCAACCGAGGCTGCGGCTGCGAACTCCGTAGTCGCAATCGGGGATGTTCACGGTGATTTCGACGACTTCGTGACGATTCTGCAGAAAGCTGGATTAATCGATGAACAACATCACTGGACCGGGGGCAAGACTACTTTCGTCCAAGTCGGGGACCTCCTGGATCGTGGCCCGAAACCCCGCGATGTGATGGATCTGATGATGTCGCTCGAAAAGGAAGCGCCAAAGGCCGGCGGGCGAGTAGTGGGCCTGCTTGGCAATCACGAAATGATGAATATCATGGGCGACCTTCGCTACGTCACGCCGGTGAACTACGCCAGTTTTGCAGATAGCGATTCTGAGAAGCGGCAGAAGTCTGCCTATCAGGATTATGTGAAGTGGCGTCATGGTCATTCGGCTCTCATAGGAGAGCTTCCGCAGCCGATGGAACTGACGGAACCGGAGTGGATGGCACGGCACCCCCAGGGTTTTGTCGAACAGCGTGAAGCCTTCAGCCCGAGCGGAATCTATGGCAAGTGGCTGCGAGACCACTCCGCTGTGGCCCAAATTGGTGGCGTGATCTTCTTGCATGGTGGGATTCATCCTAGCCTGGCCCACTTGAAGCTTGAAACCATCAATTCCCACATCAGGGACGAGATCAAAGCGTTCGATGCCGCAAAGCAATACCTGCAGAGCGAAAAGGTGATCTTGCCCTTCTTCACGCTTCAAGAGATGACGGCAGTAGTCCAGGCCGAGCTCTCGGCTGAACGTAAGTCACTGATGCCGGGGAACCAACAACGGCAAGCCAAAATGATGGAATTCCTGGGTTTCCAAGACTGGCTCAGCGTGCGGCCTGATGGTCCGCTGTGGTTTCGTGGTTATGACCAGTGGAGCGAAGAAGAGGGCGTGGCGCAGGTGAGTAAGCTCTTGGAGGCCTACAAGGCCACGCATATCGCGGTAGGGCACACAGTTCAAAAAGGCGGGCGAATTCGGCCACGATTTGGCAACAAAGTTTTCCTGATTGATACTGGCATGCTCAGCAGCTACTACCCCGGAGGCAGAGCATCGGCGCTGGAAATTCGCAATGACGCCAAATTCACGGCCGAGTACATGGACCAGCAAGTTGTACTGCTCGAACCTGCTGCAGTTTCACTTCGAGAGGGCGTGCCTGACCCACCGGCAAGTGTTGAGGATGCTGTGAGGATTTCGAAAGGCCTGCCATTGCAAATGTCACCGTCGCGAACTGTATTGCACTAACGGACAGACCGCGACAAAGAGAGTCACCGAAAGAGGATTCTGCGGGTGAAAAAGTGGATTGAACGCGCTCTTAACATCCACCCCGGTGATCTGGGGCGCGGCACTCTTTTGTGCTCTTGTTTATTCCTCGTAATGACCACTTACAAGGTCGGTGGAGTGGCGGGCGCAGCCTTGTTTCTGTCTCGCTTCCAGGCGAAGCAGCTTGCTTACGCGGACATTGCCAGTGCGCTGGTGGTGGCGCTGGTGGTAGCGGGGTACGTGCTGCTGGCGCGGCGTGTTCCTATCCTGGGTCTGCTGCTGGCAAGCACGTTGTTTTTTGCCAGCAACTGCGCACTGTTCTGGGCTCTGGCCCACTATCACTTTCATCTATCGTTCCTGTTTCCGGTGTTCTATATCTGGGTGAAGATCTTTGGGGTGCTGCTACCCACCCAGATCTGGACGCTGGCGAACTATGTCCTCACAACGCGCGAGGCCAAGCGTGTTTTCGGGATGGTCGGGGGCGGCGCCATCGCGGGTTGGATCTTTTCCGGATATTTCTCTAAAACCGTGGCCAGGAACTTCGGCACTGAGAGTCTGCTGCTGGGGATGGCATTGTTTCTGCTGATTTGTACCGGGCTGATTGTCTTGATCTGGCGCAGCGGGCGGGTCGCCGTCGGTGGGGCGCATGACATGACGTCCGCGGGAAACAGCCCACGCAACCTTTTTGCGAGCATGCGGGTGGTGTTCTCTTCGTCATACTTGCGGGCCATCGCCGCCGTGATCTGCATTTCGTCTTTAGTCACCACGCTGACAGGCTGGCAGTTCTTGGCCCTTATGCAGCAGTTCCTGGTGAAAAAAGACGCGATAGCTGCTTTCTACGGTGACTTCAATTTTTATGCTGGCGTGCTTTCGTTGTTGTTCCAATTGCTCCTGACCTCGAGATTCCTGCGCAGGTTCGGTATTGGCACGGCACTGTTTGTGCTTCCCACCACTGTGTTGCTGGGTTCGGTTGGCCTGCTGGCTTTTGGCACTCTGGGCGCAGCGGTGGCGCTGAAAGGCTGTGATCAGACGCTGCGCTACTCCCTGGACAAGTCCACCGCCGAATTGCTATATCTTCCGCTCCCTGCCCGGATCAAGTTGCAGGTTAAATGGTTCATCGATACCGTTATTTGGCGCTTAGGGGACGGCCTATCTGGGTTGGCGGTTCTCCTTTTTGCTACTACCCTGCATCTGCCAGCCCGTCAAATCAGCTGGATCGTGCTCGTGCTGGTCAGCGGTTGGCTGGTGGCAGTTTCGGTTGCGCGACGACAATATGTTGCTACCCTGAAGGAAAGCATTAGCCAGCATCGGGTGGATGTGGAACAGGCCTCAGCCTCTGTGTTGGATCGTTCGACTGCTGAACTTCTGGCGACCAACCTTTCGGCATCCGATCCGAACGATATTCTTTATGCGCTGAGCCTGTTTGAGGTGGAGCGCCAAAGAGCCGCGCATCCCGTAATCCGGAGCTTGTTGAGCCATCCCGCGGCACCCGTACGACAAAAGGCGCTCGCTATTCTGGCGGCGTCTGGCGACAAGACGGTGCGACCAGATGTCGAAGGGTTGTTACGCGACCCCGACCTCAACGTCCGCACGGAAGCTTTGCTTTACCTGACCCACCACGCACATGTCGACCCGCTGGAGCTGATTCAGGAAGTCGGCGACTTCGCTGATTTTTCCGTCCGCTCGGCCGTTGTGGCATTTCTGGCCCGGCCTGGTGAGGCGCAGAACCTCGAAGCCGCGCAGCAAATCCTGGCCGCCATGGCCAGTGAACCCGGGGCAGAAGGCCAGCGCACCCGGGTAGAGGCGGCCTGCCTGCTAGGTGAACTGCCGGACTGCTTCGATCCGCTGCTCTCGAAGCTACTGGCCGACACCGATACCGCAGTCGTGCGGAAGGCTATCGGTTCTGTGGGGAAATTGCGCAAGCGCCGGCTGGTTCCGGAATTGCTGGACCGGCTAGCACATCGCGAATTGGGCGCCGAAGCGGCAAAAGCGCTGGGCGGATTTGGGGACACAATCGTCGGTGCGTTGCGCGATCATCTCAGCGACTACTCGGTAGCGATCGAGGCACGTAGAGAAATCCCTGCTGTGTTGGTGAAGGTTGGGAGCTCAGCAGCAGCGCAGGTGTTGATGGAAAACCTGCTGGAAAGCGACACCACCCTGCGCTTCCGAATTATCAGTGCTCTTAACAAGCTTCACCGGCTCCATCCTGAAATCGAGACGGACATCCAGATGCTGGAGACGGTGCTGGCTGCCGAAATTTTGGGACACTACCGCTCCTACCAGATTCTCGACAAGCTCAGCTCCCTAGGGGACAGTCAAGATCCGGTAGCACGTGCATTGACGGAATCCATGCAACAAGAGCTGGAGCGCATCTTTCGATTGATGGGGCTGCTGTATCCGCACCTTGATGTGCACAGCGCCTACCTGGGGCTGCAATCCAAAAACGTATCCGTGTACGACAACGCGCTCGAATTCCTGGATAACGTTTTGAAGTCGCAGTTACGGGAAATGCTGGTGCCGCTGCTGGATGGCAAAGTCACCGTGGCTGAGCGTGCTCGCCTGGCACAACGGCTGGTACGCGCCAAAGTCGAGAACCAGGAGCAGGCGGTAGTTGCATTGGTCACCAGCGACGACCCCTGGCTAAGGTCTTGCGGCGCATATGCCATCGGAACGTTCGGAATGAAATCTTTAGAAGGGGAATTGAACCGCTGTCTCAATGATTCAGACCCGCTGCTACGAGAGACCGCACGGGCGGCCAAGCTCCGCCTGGACGCGTTGGCGGCGAAGGCCTGAACCTCAGGCCAGAAAAAGGGCTCCACCATGGCGCACCGCCCGAGCAGCGGCCCGGTTCTACAGGAAAGTTATCTGGGCAGCCGCAAATCTACCCGGGTCGCGTGAAGGACGCCTTTGTCATCAGGATGACCGAGCACAATCACAAACGAACCCTCTTTGAATTCACTCTGGTCCGCCGGCTTGCCCTGCTTGGTCCATTCGGTCGAGCTGTCGTAAAAAATCTGCCTCTCCATGCTCTCCATGTTCTTTTGCCCGCCCCGAACACTCAGGCTTGATTTCTCCTTGTTGATCCGCACAATGTGGCCCTGCCACCGAGTTTCTTTCGTGTCTGCGGTTGCCTCTTTCTTGTCGCTGGCCGGCGTTGTTTGACCGGCGAAGGCCACGCCCATAAATGCAAGCGTGAGCAAAATCACTGATAGTTTCATAGCATCCTCCATGGCGTAAGCGCCGGATAACGCAGGGTGACTCCTGCGAAGGGAGTTTTTTGAGCAGCCAGAGCATAGCCCCAGTATTGGGCAAGAGTAAAGCTCAATTTTGAAATTCCAAGACTGGTGCTGGGTTCCGAACATTTTGGGTTGCCGATCGACTGGCACTGGGCGTAGATTTGTGGGCACCATCCGGGAGGGTACTTCTATGCACACGCATTATCTCTATTGGCGGAGGCTCATTCTCGCTGCAATGGCTTGCCTCGTTTGCGCGGGCGTTGCCAGTGCCGCCGACGACACCGCTCTCACTAAAGACCAGATCAAGCAATTCCTTCTCACTGCTAAGATCGTGGGCGGCAAGCATACAGGCAAAGGCGTCACCCAGCCGTGGCGGCTGACGCTGAGTGACGGCACGATCACCCACGACGCCTCTTTCCAAGCTATTGATGAACACAAGACCAATATGCAGTTTGCTAGCGGCCGCAGCGAAATGAACTTCGTAGACTCATACAAGTACAACATTGCGGCCTATTCATTAGCCGAATTGATTGGGCTGGACGACATCGTGCCCGTTTATGTCGAACGCAAATGGAAAGGCGATTCAGGTTCGCTCAGTTGGTGGCTGCCAGTGAAGATGGATGAGGAGGAACGCCACAAGCAAAATTTAGTTGCGCCTGACACTGACGCGTGGAACAAGCAGATGTACAAAGTACGAGTCCTGGACCAACTGGTATACGATAACGATCCCAATCTCACCAACGTGCTGATTAGCGAGGACTGGAAGATTTGGAGAATCGACTTCACCCGTTCTTTCCGGACCTTCAAGGATCTGAGGAACCCTGGCGACTTGGTACGCTGCGACCGGCAACTATTCGAGAAACTGAAAGCGCTGGACGCAAACCAACTAGCGGAAAAGACCAAGCATTATCTAACCAAAGATGAAGTGAAGGCCGTGATGACGCGACGCGACAAAATCGTGGACCGCTTCCAGAAGCTGATCGCCGAAAAAGGCGAGAACGAAGTGCTGTACTGAA
>DAIMDJ010000093.1:0-8437 GCA_036725905.1 Terriglobales bacterium | reverse complement strand
TGGTAAACTCGAAAACATCCCATGGCAGACAGCATCCAGATCAAGCTCCCAGACGGGAGCACGAAGGAAGTGCCTAAAGGCACTACGCCTCTCGATGTGGCGAAATCCATTAGCCCCCGGCTCGCCGATGCCGCCCTTGTCGCCAAAACTAACGGCGATCTGATCGATCTAACTCGGCCGCTTGACAGAGATGCCGAGCTCCGCATTTTGACTGAGAAAGATCCCGAGGCGCTGGAAGTTTACCGCCATTCTTCAGCCCATCTTCTTGCCGCTGCGGTGCTCGAACTTTTTCCTGAGACCAAGCTCGGTCACGGCCCCGCCACCGACAGCGGATTCTTCTACGACTTCTATCGGCCGACGCCGTTCACTCCGGAAGATCTGGAAAAAATCGAACGCAAGATGCAGGAGCTTGCGCAGCAGAACATCCCCTACGCGCGGGAGTTTTTGCCTCGCGATGAAGGCTTGCAAAAATTCAAGGGCGAAGGCGACTTCATGAAGTGCCATTACATCGAGCAATTCACCAAGCCCGATGAGAAAATTTCGATTTACAAGACTGGCAACTTTCTCGACTTCTGCCGCGGACCTCACATCCCTTCGACGGGCAAGATCAAAGCATTCAAGCTGCTGAATATCGCCGGGGCTTACTGGCTGGGAGACGAGAAGAACCCGCAACTGCAACGCATTTACGGAACTTCTTTTTTCAGCAAGAAAGATCTCGACAGCTATCTGAACCAGATCGAAGAAGCGAAGAAGCGCGACCATCGCGTGCTGGGCAAGCAGCTTGACTTGTTTTCCATTCAGGAGCTGGCCGGGCCGGGGCTGATCTTCTGGCATCCCAAGGGCGGGATCATCCGCAAAGAGATGGAAGACTGGATGCGCGACCAGTACCTGAAGCGCGGCTACTCGCTAGTCTACACGCCGCATGTGGCGCGACGACAGTTGTGGCAGACCTCCGGGCATGAGGGCTACTACGCGCAGAACATGTTCGACGTTATGGAGCTCGACGACGCCGAATACCGCATGAAGCCGATGAATTGCCCGTTCCACATTTTGATCTACAAAGACTCGCTAAAGTCTTATCGAGATTTGCCTGTGCGGCTGGGTGAACTGGGGACGGTCTATCGGTATGAGCGGTCGGGCGTGATGCATGGACTGCTGCGCGTGCGCGGATTTACTCAGGACGACGCGCACATCTTTTGCACGCCGGAACAGGTTGAACAGGAGATTGCAAGCTGCGTCGAGTTTGCTAATGACGTGCTGAAGGATTTCGGGTTCGACCAATTCCAGACTGAGCTTTCGACGTGGAACCCGGTTGACCGCAAGAATTTCGTCGGTAGCGAGGAGCAGTGGAACCTGGCGACTCGTTCGCTCGAAATCGTACTCAAGCGTCTGAATATTGAATATAAAACCATGCCGGGCGAAGCCGCTTTTTACGGGCCGAAGATTGACATCAAACTGGTGGATGCGATCGGCCGGCTTTGGCAGCTTTCGACCGTGCAGTTTGACTTCAACCTGCCGCAACGCTTTGGGCTGGAGTACGTGGCTGAAGACGGCTCGCGCAAGCAGCCGGTGATGGTGCATCGGGCCCTGTACGGATCGGTCGAGCGCTTCTTCGGCGTGCTGATTGAGCACTATGCTGGAGCATTTCCGGTTTGGCTTTCTCCGGTGCAAGTTGTGATGATTCCGATCTCGGAGAGGCATGCTGCGTACGCGAACAAAGTTGCTGACCAACTCAAAGCAGCCGGCGTGCGCGTAGAAGTTGACGCCCGCAATGAAAAGATGAATGCGAAAATCCGGGAGCACGCGCTGCAAAAAGTGCCATTCATGCTGGTGGTCGGAGACAAAGAGGCGGAGGCAGGAACGGTGAATGTGCGCACCAGAGGGAAAGAGAAGACCGAAGACATGGCGGCGGAGGAGTTTGTAGAAAAGATCAAGAGGGCAATTGCACAGAAATCCCCGAGCTTATAGGAGGCGGCCGAGTCTCGCTCGAGGGGCAGGTGAGGACACCTGCCCCTACGCAACCTGACGCTTCCCGTTTTGGCACGATCTACGTAGGCCCAGACGTCCTCGTCTGGGCGGCCGGGCGAAGCCCGGCGGTAAAATTCATTCGAGCGCCCGTGCCAAAGTCTTTCTACAGTCGTAATCTTCCTCACCTGCAGCGCGACAACAAGCCACATTTCCTCACCCTTTGTGCCCATCAACGCGGGGCAGGTGAGGACACCTGCCCCTACACAGGCTTTTACCTGATTCCACGTCTGGCTTCGTCCGCGTCCTCCGCCAGATCACGCATGAACGCGAAAAACTCAGGCGACTGGCCGATGAAAAGCCCCATCGCCGCCAGGAAATTGACCACGCCCATGGCAATACCTTTTGTCTGGGTAGGGCGAATGATCGAAACCACGGGGAGCTTTCGGCTCAGGAATGGGCACGGTTCCGGCATGATCAGGTTGGTTTGAAAGTCCTCGCCACCAAATGGCGGAGAATTCAGGTCTGGAAAGGTAACCGATACTCCGGTCACCGGATCGACGGCAGTCAAAGGAGGCGCATTACCCGCCTTGTCCGACCAGGTTTGAAAGTGCATAGTTTCCGTGGGGCCGATGCTGATCAGGATTCGCAAGACTTCCACGTGAGTTGCCCTTTGCGCCATCGAAGGGTAGAGGCTGTTGCCACCTTGTTCGATAGTCGGAAAATGAAAAGCGGCGGTATTCGCGATCGCCTGAAGGAAGTTGGGATCATTCAAATCATTATCGGTTCTGGGAATTGCCGTATGCTGCCCAACCGCCAAAGTGGGAACCGCTTGCGGGAAGGTGTCACCGAGATCGGGGTTCTTGGTGCTGCTGCGGTACCGAGTCCACCAACTGGTGTCCAGAGTGAGCTGCGTGAGGTTTGTGAGCCTTAGTTTGCCGCTGGATCCGGTCGCCGTGCTGCCCGGCAGAGTGCGAAAAGGTTCGAGATTGACCGTACTCGCGCCCTTGGATGCGAGGTAAGCGTTCAGGAAGTTCTGGTGCGTAAACTCATCGTCGGTATTGTCGTGAATGTACTGCGCCATATCCTCATCGAGAACTGCAAGGGCGGCGGTGTAGGGTGCGTTCCCACTCCCGCCTGGGACTTCGCTGTCCGGGATTCCGCCGAGTTCGTTGTACTGCACCCAAAAGTCGGTCTCGAGGATTTCCGCTGCGGCCGCGAACCGGAGCAGGGCCGCGTCTCCCCGAGTGAGACGGCCGCTGTATTCTTCCGGACCCTCTTGGGCGAACGCGGATGAGGTCTGGGCTAATAGACCGGCACCGACGCTTGCCGCGCCGGCCACGCCGATGCCCTTCAGAAATGAACGACGCCTAAGATGTTTGAACCACCGGCGTTGGCTTTTTGGATCTCCGGATTCAAGAATTAGCTGGGACGAAGTGGAGGACGAGGGATCTTCTTTTTTCATATTTGTGCTCCAATTTTGGCTTTGGGGTCACGAGCGGTACTCCGCAATTTGAGGCAGAGTAGGCTGGGCGGTGGGTGCATGTGTCACGCATCCGTCTAGGATTTGTAAAATCTTTGTTTGCGGCATAAGCAAACACGCGCCTGCTGTAAGTGCGTGCGCAAGGAAAATGACAGGAAAGATTGTTGGAGTGATTTCCGATACCCACGGCCTGCTTCGGCCAGAGGCTCTTGCCGCGCTGCAGGGTTCGGATTACATCATCCATGCCGGGGATGTTGATGATCCTGCGATCCTCAAGAAACTCGCGGAGATTGCGCCTGTAACCGCGGTGCGCGGCAACGTGGATCGCGGTGCCTGGGCTAAGAAAATTCCAGAGACGAACGTGCTAGAAATTGACGGCTTAGATATTTACGTGCTGCATGACCTGAATCAACTGGATCTGAGGCCCGAAGCCGCCGGATTTGCTGCCGTAATCTCGGGACACAGCCATGTGCCCAAGCAGGAGATGAAAAATGGCGTCCTATATTTCAACCCGGGCAGCGCAGGCCCACGGCGGTTCAAGCTGCCGGTGAGTGTGGGCAGGCTGCTTGTTGAGGCTAGCAAGGTACGCGGGGAGATATTGCAAATCCAGCAGTAAGGGCGCTATTCCCGCGACTAAAGACCAAAGACCATCGACTGACGACCAGCCGTCAATCTTCATCTAAACTACTGGCACATTGCGTAAGATTCTCAGTCTCGTCCTGCTGGCCGCCATGGCTCTAGGAGCGTGGCTGACATGGGCCACGTGGATGCCCGTCAGCCCGCCGACGCAGAAATCCGTGCTCCTGCGGCCAGGCTATTCGACCCGCCGTATCGCAACGGAGCTCAAGTCCTCAGGAGTAATCCGCAGTGCCGATGCGTTCGTGCTTTGGCACTACCTTCATCACAAGGGCTCTCTCAAAGCCGGAGAATATCAGTTCGACAAAGCGGCGAACGTGATCGACATTCACAAGCGCCTGGTTCGCGGGGATATCTATGTTCATACGGTTGTGATCCCCGAGGGCTATACCATCTTCGATATCGCCCAGACCGTGCAGGATAGCGGATTGGGATCGAGTGAGGATTTTCTGCGGGCGGCGCAGGCTAATGTAGCTCTGATCTCCGATCTGGCGCCTGAGGCGAAAACGCTTGAAGGCTACCTCTTCCCCAGCACCTACGAATTCACTCGCACACAAAGCATGCCAGAAATGGTTGCCGCCATGGTGAAGCAATTCCGCCAAGTGGCCCGAGAAATCGGGCTCACGACGGATGTGCAGCGGACAGTAACTCTGGCCTCGATCGTTGAAAAAGAAACGGCGGTTCCAGACGAACGTCCTCTCGTCGCAAGCGTGTACTACAACCGGCTTTCAAAAAACATCGCCCTGCAAGCCGACCCGAGCGTGATTTACGCCGAACTCCTGCAAGGCGCGTACGGCGGCACGCTGCACCACGCCGACATGCGTTTTCCATCTTCCTACAACACGTACACGCATGCCGGTTTGCCGCCTGGCCCGATTGGCAATCCTGGGAAGGGTTCCCTGGAAGCAGCCCAGCATCCCGCGAACACTGACTACTTCTATTTTGTGAGCAACGGCAACGGGCATCACCGTTTTGCCCACAGCCTGGAAGAGCACAATCGGAATGTGGCTGCGTACAGGAGAGCGGTAAATAATCGGTAACTTTCCCTTGAGGAGTCCAGGGGACTGACCGATTCCTGTCGGAGTAGCTACATAAATACATAAATATGGTATAATGTCGTTTATGAGGACCACTGTGGACATCCCAGACCCCGTTTATCGGCAGCTTAAAGCGAAGGCAGCCTTGCGTGGATGCTCAGTGCGAGAGTTGATTCTGAGCGGTGTCAAAGCCGAATTGAAGGGTGCGGTCTCAAAAAAGCCCGGGAAAAAGTTCAAACTGCCTTTGATCGAATCAAAGCATCCCGGGCGGCTGAACCTGACTAATAAAATGATCAATGAGCTCATATTGCCCTGACGTCAATGTCTGGATCGCCCTTACCTATCGTGGGCATCAGCACCACCTATCAGCCAATTCCTGGTTCGCGACGCTTGACGATGAAACAGCGTACTTCTGTCGGCTGACGCAACTGGGATTTTTGAGGCTGCTCACACTTTCTCAGGTAATGCACGAGGACATTCAAAGTCAAAAACAGGCATGGGTCACGTATGACAGGCTGATGGAAAGCGATAACGTTGCATTTCTGACGGAACCGGATGCTGCACAACTCGAGTTCACATTGCGCCGACTGAGTTCCAGTACTCTAGCTTCTTCGCAACAATGGCCGGACGCATACCTCGCCGCCTTCGCCAACACCTCGGCTTTGACCCTTGTCACTTTTGATCGGGCATTATCTCGAAGTGCACCCGGAACGGTGTTGCTTCTATCCTAGCCGCAGCGACGCGCTCCGAACCGGCGTGCTCCTTATATACTGATTCCGGAAGAAACATGTCGGCTTTTTCATGACTTTGCGCAATCTCTATCGCGTTCTGCTGTTGCTCGTAATCACGTTTCCGCTCACTGGCTGCCTGTTTCGCTCACACAAAGTGCAACCGCGAGAGGTGAGCAAGGCGCCACTCAAGACTGCTACCCAGGCTGAACTGATCGAGTATGTGAACACCCAGGCAGCCAGAGTGCAGTCCATGCAGGCCACTGTCGATATTGACACTTCGGTGGGTGGCGTGAAGAAGGGGAAAGTTACCGATTACAAACAAATTCGCGGCTACGTGCTGGCGCGCAAGCCCGCTATGCTGCGCATGATTGGCCTGCTCCCCATTGTTCGCAATCGGGCGTTTGATATGGTGAGCGATGGACAGGTCTTCAAGCTCTGGATTCCTCCCAAGAACCGCTTCATCATCGGCCGCAACGACATCGAAACTCACAATATCCAGCAGCCGCTGGAGAATTTACGCCCGCAGCAGATTTACGATGCCCTGCTGCTACCGCAAATCGATCAGAAAAACGAAATCGCGGTGGTGGAGAACAGCACGGAGATAGTCCGGGACGCAAAAGGTCACAACCTCGAGCAACCCAATTACGAAATTGACGTCATCCGCAATGGCGAGCACGGCTGGTTTCTGGCGCGCAAGATTCTCTTCAGCCGCACTGATCTGCTGCCGCACCGGCAGCTCATCTACAATCCCAATGGCGATCTGGTCAGCGACATCCATTACGAGTCTTACAAAGACTTCAGCGGAGTGAACTTCCCCTCGATCATCGAAATCTGGCGTCCGCAGGAGGAGTACGACATCACCCTGAGCATTGTGAAATTGCAGCTTAACGAGCCGCTGCCGAATGATAAATTCACGCTTGAACAGCCTCCTGGCGCGCAGGTGGTACGTCTCGACCAACCGCCGACAAAGACGCCTCCAGGAGGCGACGGCAGATAGGTCGATTCCCAGTAATGCCGGATTATTTCCTGCGGACTCCTCGCCTCGGCTTCCGCGAATGGTCAATCAATGACTTGTCTCTCGCCCTTGATCTTTGGGGCGATCCGGGAGTAAGCCGATTTCTCGGCGGGCCGTATTCTCGCGAGGCCATCGAGGAAAAGCTAACTAAAGAAATCGCGACGTTGAATGTCCATCAAATTCAATATTGGCCCATCTTTCTGCTGGCCAACAACGATCACGTTGGATGCGCCGGATTGCGCCCGTACAAGCCGCAAGAGAAAATTCATGAATTGGGATACCACCTTCGCCGTCAGTATTGGGGAATGGGCCTGGCCGAAGAGGCGGGACGCGCAGTGGTGAACTTCGCCTTCGAGAATCTGGGTGCGAAAGCTCTGTTTGCCGGCCACCATCCGCAAAATCTAACTTCACGACGGGTTCTGGAGAAGCTCGGCTTTCGCTTCACACACGAAGAGCTTTATCCGCCAACCGGGTTGATGAATCCATCGTACTTGCTCACGCGACCCCTTAACGCCATCCATCCTGATGCCTGAGCCTCGTTTCCGGAGTGCTCCGGAACCTCCCTGCCGACTCAACCAAAGTTTTTCCGGATGAATCTCATTCTGAGATTCATCGATTACTTTGGTCACTTCGGACAACTAATTTGAGTGGACTCAATGCGTTTGAAGGATCACAGTTTGTCTCAGTCGTCGTCTCAGGGCCCATTGTTGGGTTGTCTCACTTTGATTCTTTTGAGGAAATGGAATGAATCGGAGAGACTTCGCGCGGTCGTTGTTAGGACTGCTACTTGGTGGGCCCGGACTGCCCTATGTCGGCCAGCAAACGATCGTCACGCCTAAGACGGATGCAAACTGCGGCATCTGCGGTAATCCCGCCGTTTTCGACAATTGGCTGGACACAAATCTTTGTCCCAAATGTGGTGCACAAGAGTCTGCAAACGGTTGGCAGAAGCGATAAGCTGGCGGCTTCTTCTTGAGACCACGAAAGTGAGAGATCAAGGGAGGAGAACGTTACTTTTCCTTTATCACCAACTGCCCATTTTCAACCCGCAAGTCCGCAACAAAGTCTGGCAGCTTTAACCGATCTTTCTGTTCTTCCATCTTTTTTTGTAGCTGATCATTCACCAGTGAAACAGGAACGCTGAGATCGCCAACTTTGAATTCCGTGGGATCGAAGGTAACGTATCCACTCTTCGCTCCCAGGTGGCCGCCAACTGTGACGTACACTTGTTTGCCGGCCAGTTCAGTGGAGAATTGTCCGCGAGCAACATCTCCTTCGAAGCTCACCTGGTAATCGCCGATCTTCGGCTGCTCTGCGGATTGGTCGGCGTTTTTAGAGGTGGGTGCGACTGCAGGCGCTGGAATTGACGCAGCCTGCGACATCACGGCGCTCACTTCAGCAGAGGTGAGATGCACTTCGGCCGCTTCGCCGTGCTGCTTCGCCTCCTCTAGTTGCTGCAACTTGCTTTGAGCTGCAACTTGCTTTGATAAGACTCGACGTTAGCCGCAATTGTATGGGAATCCTGCAGCTTGGAGACTGGATCAGGCGTCTTGAAAAGCAAGAAAATAGA
>DAIMDJ010000092.1:6656-8478 GCA_036725905.1 Terriglobales bacterium | reverse complement strand
GAAGAAAACGTTAGAGTCCGGGCGTAGAGTCTACCACTGTGGTGTGGTGGGTGCACACGACAGGAAAACATATCTCTAGGATTACGCCCGAGTGACGTTAGTGCTGTATCGGAGGCGCGCTTTCACGACAAAGTTGGAGGTGAGGCGGGCGATGTGGCGCGCGTTCGATACAGCCGTTAGAAGGAAGCCGCTCGCGGGTGCGGCGGACGCGGTCTATGGAAATTCAATCGATTTTCGCCTGAAAATCATTGCCAGAAGCGGGATTCGGCAAAAACGTTGTTATTGATGCTCATCGATGTAGTGGTTCTCGCATTCATCTGGATCATCGTAGCGCGGGGCGGTCTGTTATTCAAGACCACAGTTCAGACCACCGTTTCAAACGCCTGCATCTCACGCGCTAGCGTCCGCCGCGCGAGCGGCTTCGTTCTAACGGGCTAACAGGAAGTAATGAAAACGGTCTAGCACATTCTGACGCGCCTGACCTAATCCGACAGCAAGGTGTGCAAGGTAAAGTCTGGCCTATCACACTTAAGCTTTTCTTTGCGCTCTTAGCGGTTGCTCCCGGAGCCTGGCGGTTAGGATCTTTCAGCATGCGTCCCGGACCGTGCTTGCTCCCAAAAACTAAGGGCGGCCTCGCGGCCGCCCTCTTTGCGGAATTTACTGGTAGTGGTTTACAGCGCCTTCACATTCTCGGCCTGCCACCCCTTGGGGCCCTTGACCACATCGAACTGCACTTGCTGACCTTCTTGCAGGCTGCGGAATCCATTCGACTGAATGGCCGAGAAGTGTACAAACACGTCCTCGCCGTTCTGACGGCTGATAAATCCATAGCCCTTGGCGTCGTTAAACCACTTTACTGTTCCTGTTTCCATAGGTGTTGCTTATTTCCTTTGTGTTGATATCGCGCTGAATTACTCGCTGGACTTCTGCAGGCAGGTCACGCTGTGGAGCGGAGAAACTGCGAATTGCAAAAAACCGCAAGATCAAACGCATTATGATTGTACCTTAATTGTTGCCTAATAGCTAGAAGCATTTGTGCAAGTTATTGAACCATATCCACTTATTCCTGATTCCGCGAAAGCTAGGTTTCGTAACAGGATGTAAGGGTATCGAACAGATCCGAAACCGAGAGCCACATTCCGTACACGCAATTCCGAAGACAGCAAGAGTAACCCCACGCCGTCGCACAGCCGGTTTGCAACTTTCTCCCTCAACTCTCATCATCTATATTTCTGCATGAAGCGTACTTCCTTGCGTTCTTCACGGCTCCTCTTCGCGCTCTCCGCGGTAAGTCTTCTTTTGGCTGTCGTGCCTTTGTGCTCGGCTGGAATCGCAGAAGATGTTCACGCCGCTGTTGTTCAAAATCGCTTGGCCTGGGCCGAAGCCGCGCTCAAGACATGCCTCGATCAGCACGGACAAACACCCGAGTACCTGGATGCTCTTTCTTGGCTGGCCCGCGGCTATTTGAACGGCAATCAGCCCGACCGTGCCCAAAACTATGCCAAGCAGATCGAAGTTCAGGCTCGCCAGCAACTCCTGAAACGCTCGCTCGATGCCGAACCGCATCTGCCAAACGCGCTCGGAGCCGCCATTGAGGTCGAAGCGCAGCTGCTCGTGTCAGGCGGCCAACGTGTCCAAGCCATCGCCCTGCTTCGCAGTAGGGTCGCACGTTATCGCGCTACTTCAATCCGTGCCCGCCTGCAGAAGAATCTCAACCTCCTCAGTCTCACCGGACAGCCTGCGCCCCCGCTGAACGTCGCGCAGTACCTGGGCCCAAAGCCAAACGATCTCTCTGCGCTCAAAGGATCACCCGTGCTGCTCT